>JAIXSW010000305.1 GCA_027484495.1 Gammaproteobacteria bacterium | reverse complement strand
TTGGCGCAAACGACGGCACTGAATGACTTGCCGGTTTGTAACAACGCCAGCATGCCGGCTTCGCCGCCCTCTTCTTTATAATCGCCTTCGATATACAGCGCGGGGTCAAATACCAGACCACCTTCTGCTAAAGCCCGTTGATGGCCGACCAGTCGTTCCATCGCGTCATGTTTGTTTTTCGGGCCGGAGATATAAGCGATGCTACGATGACCTAAATCCACCATATGCCGGGTCGCCAGATAGCCACCCAGTTCGTTATTGAGGTAAATGCAGTGGTGTTCCATCGCCTGGATGTAGCGGTTGATTAGCACAATAGGCACAGAGCGCTGACTGAGCTGTACCAGATAATCATCCGACACGGCCTCGACATCGAGGATCAGCGCATCGCATCCGCGGCTGAGCAGAAACTCGACACTATCCTGTTCCACGGCGGCATCACTGTGTCCGACCGCGATAATCACGTGTTTGTTTTGCGCGCGCAGTGCCGCTTCAATTTCGGCCATCATTGGACCGTAGTACGGACCGTCAAGTTGCGACACTAACACGCCAACGCTATTCGACACATTCGAGGCCAGCGACTGGGCAATGGTATTGGGCCGGTAATCCAGCTCGGCCATCGCATCCAGTACTTTTTGCCTGGTTTTATCGCTGACATTGCTGTTTTTGTTAATCACCCGGGACACTGTTGCCAGCGACACGCCGGCGCGCAGTGAGACATCGTAAATCGTAGCCATCTGTGTGATTAATCCCCAAGCTATTGTTGCATAACCCGAATAGTATCAGCTTTTTGACCACTGCTGCCCGGCAATTTCAGCTGGCGCTTTGCTTCAATTGCAACTGGATCTCGGTCATTTTGGCGCTGTCCAGCAAGTAGCGGCGCATCACAATCGCGACAATCACAGATCCAATTGCCGGGAACAACGTGAATGACAACAAAATGCCATTTTTTGCTTCTTCAGTTTGTGCCGTATCGGCCTGATAACCATACCCGGCCAATAACCAACCGGCTGCGGCACCACCCAGTGCTAAACCCAGTTTGATAAAGAAAATAATCGATGAATACACCATGCCGGTGGTGCGGATGCCGGTTTTCCATTCGCCGTAATCGACAGTGTCGGCCATTTTTGCCCACAACAACGGGGTTGCCGCATTAAAACAGAAATTCCAGGCGATAAAGACGGCAAACGCCAGTGTCAGCTGATCGGCGGCCACCCAATACGCGACGGCACAGAAAAACGCAGCCGCCAGCTGTAAGCCAATATAAGCCTTCACTTTTTCGACTTTCTTCGCCAGCGGATTGGCAAACATACAACCGGCCATACTGCCGAGCATACCCAGGGTGATAAACAAAGTAATGTCATCCGGCGCACCGAGGTAATATTTGACGTAATAGATGGCCATGGTGTTTTTCAATACATTGCCGGTCAGCAGGAACAGTGCGGCCACCGACAACACGCGCCATTGGTCGTTTTGCCACAAGGCTTTGAAATCTTCGCGGAAGTTAGTTTTGCGCTCGACGACAGTCTGCACCCGCTCTTTGGTGCCGGCAAAACACAGTAAAAACATCAAAACACCAGCCACACTCATCAGCAAAATGGTCAGCTGATAGCCTTTAGCTTTATCACCGGCGCCAAAATAATCGACCAATGGCAAGGTCAAAGCGGACACCAGCAAGCCGCCGATAAAAGCACAGACAAAACGATAGGACTGCACCGACACCCGCTCTTGCGGATCTGCCGTTAACACGCCACCTAAAGCGCAATAAGGAATATTGACTGCGGTATAGACCAGCATCAGCAACGTATAAGTAACGAAGGCGTAAATCATTTTGCCCTGATCGGACAGATCCGGCGTGGTAAAAGCGAGCACGCTTAAAATGCCAAAAGGCACCGCGCCCCAGAGGATATAAGGCCGGAATTTGCCGTGTTTGCTGTTGGTGCGATCGGCGATAGCGCCCATGATCGGATCTGTCACCGCATCGATGATCCGCACCGCCAGGAACATAAAGCCGATATAGGCCGGCGCCAGGCCAAAAATATCGGTGTAAAAATAAGTCAGGAACATCATGACCGTCTGGAACACGATATTACTGGCGGTATCGCCAAGACCGTATGCGATCTTCTCCCGCTTGCTGAGCATAAGCCACCCTGTCAAAGTTGTTGATTTGTTTTAGTTTTATTTGCGAACGGCGCATCGTTGGCGCCGTTTTTTTATTATGTTATGTGCTTAGCCTTTGCGGCTTAAGCTCAGGTCGCGAAACGCCAGCCCGCTTTGTTTAATCACCCGTTGTTGTGTCGAGTAATCGACATAGACGATCCCAAAACGTTTCAGATAGCCTTCTGCCCATTCGAAGTTATCCATCAGACTCCAGGCAAAATAACCACGAACATCCACACCTTGCCGGATCGCGCTATCCAGTGCCAGTAAATGTTGTTGATAATAACCAAGCCGCATGTCGTCCTGCACCACGCCATCAACCAGCTCATCCGCGCCGGCAGCACCATTTTCCATGATGTACAGCGGTGGTAACGGGTAGCGGCGATGCAAATCCAGCAGCAGGTCGGTAAATGCCTGTGGATAAATTTCCCAGCCGATATCGGTTTTCGGCGCGCCTGCCTGATCAACCACAACAAAACCTGCTGTCGCATCGGCGCGATACACATGACGGGTATAGAAGTTGATGCCCAAGTAATCCAGCGGCGCCGCGATAATATCAAAATCGCCAGGCAGGATCTGTGGCTGCTCATCGGCGGTTAAAGTGTTAATGCACTCCGGATAAGCCTTATCAAACAATGGCTTGATATACCACTGATTAAAATACTGGTCGGCAAGATCGGCGGCAGCCACGTCAGCCGGCGCATCAGTTTCGGCGTAACAAGGCGTGAAATTTAATACGATTCCATGCTGTGCCTTCGGTGCGTTGTTACGCAGTTTTGGCATCGCCAGACCATGCGCTAACAGCAAATGATGCGCACTTTGCCGGCCCCAACCTTTGTTCTTCAGGCCTGGCGCGTGTACGCCAATTTCATAACCGAGGTAAGAGCTGCAAAACGGCTCATTCAGTGTGGCCCAGGCATCGACTAAATCAGCCAGTGCTGCGGAGATTTTGTCGGCATAGTCCGCAAAGGCATAAGCAGTGTCGCGATTGCGCCAGCCGCCTTGATCTTCTAAATACTGCGGCAGATCCCAATGATACAAAGTGACAAAAGTGCGGATGCCTTCAGCTTTTAATGCGCAAAGCAGGTCGCGGTAAAACGCCACACCGACTGGATTCAGTTCGCCGTTTTGCTGCATTACCCGCGGCCAGGCGATCGACAATCGATACGCATCGACGCCCAGCGACTTGATCAGCTGCACGTCCTGCGGCCATAACCGAATATGGTCACAAGCCACAGCGCCATGACTAGCATCGCGGATGGCTCCTGGCGTCGCGCAAAAGGTATCCCAGATACAAGGCAAACGGCTGTCTTGGCCGCCTTCGATCTGGAATGAAGATGTGGCAACACCAAACACAAAATCGGTGTTTAAAATGCGGGAATCCGCCGGCAGTTGTAATGTCATTGTCGTCTCTTGGCTATCCACTTGTCTGATCCCCTGTGCGGGGTATTCCGCCACGCTGCTCAACGGCAACAGGTGACAGATCTTGTTTTGTAAGCGCTTTCAAATGAATGTAACAACTGCTTACCAGATGGTCAAGCGGACAACGAGAGTAGATTGAAATTTCGCTGCTTTTTGTCAAAAAACGGCGCAAAGACCGCACATTGTTAGCGCTTTCAGTACAAACTAAACATCAGGTTAAACTGTACATCAGGGTTTGCGCTGAAATTGCACAAACAGATTGGCAGTCAGACGACCTTGCAACGGATCTGCCGACAAGTCAGTGTCTGGTTGCACTAACGCCGAATGCAGCAGATGGCCGGGATAAATCAATAACCGGTTCGCTTTATAAGCCAGCTGCTGATACAAAGTGAAATGTGGTGTTGCAGCGCCGGGAAAGCCAGCCGCAGCACCGCCCTGTGCGGTTAATTGCTGCTGTAACTGACTGAAATATCCTTGCTGCTGCGCCGGGGTAATTTTTTCAAGACCTGAAGCGTCGTGACGGAAAAAACCGGTGCCACCGTGCGGCCCATCGGCCAGATAATGCAAAATTGCCAGATGCAGCGGCTCGGCTTGATCAAAATGCGGTAAACGCTGCAGCGGCAATAGCTGCGCCGCCGGTGTGGTCAGCAACGACAAATACCATTGCTGTGGGATTAAGCGGTATTCCGGCGGTGGCTGCACCAATTGCAGTAACAACGGATACAACGCTTCAAGCAGGCAACGAGCGTAGGCTTGCGGCAGCTCAGCCCGAATACCGGGGTAATAAGAGCCTTTGTCTTGGCGAAATGCAGCGCCAACTGCATCCTGACGGATCTGGCTCAGATCCGTCAGTGCGTCATCAATCAATAAAGCGCGGGTGCGGCTTTGGCCTAATTCCAGCCACTGCAGCTGCGCTTGTGGGTTAAAGGCATACACCTCACATCATCCGGCTTTTACAGTAGTGCTGGACAAAATCATAGTGCGGCGGCCAGGCCTGAACCTGCCGCGCCACATTGGTTTTGATATTGCCAAGGAACTGCGCGAGCTCCGACTGCGGCATCAAGTCCACAATCGGATGGTGTTGTTTCGGTGTCAGCCCCTGCCCCAGCATCACCTGGATCCAGGAGCTTTCGCCAAACAGTTCCTGGGCGAATTTGTAGACTTTACCGGCCTCACCAAACATCTCGATGCGGTGCGCCAGCGACGGCGGGATCTCCATCGCCGCGCAGTGGCGCCAAAAGGCGCTGTCGTTTCGCTCCGTCACTTTGTAGTGCAGGATAATAAAATCGCGAATGTTCTCCATCTCGATTTTGGTCTGCAGGTTAAATTCATCAACATCGGCCTGCACCACATCGCCGGCCGGCATCATCTGCAGCAAGCGGATAATGCTGCGCTGAATCAGGTGAATACTGGTCGATTCCAGCGGCTCGAGGAATCCGCTCGACAGGCCAATTGCAATACAGTTTTTATTCCAGTGTTTACGTCTGGTGCCGGTGCGGAATTTAATTAGCCGGGGTTCGGTCAGCATCTCGCCCTGCACATTGGCTTTGAGCAGCGCTTTGGCATCCATGTCGGACAGATATTTACTGCAATACACCAGACCATTACCGACCCGGCTTTGCAGCGGAATGCGCCATTGCCAGCCCGCCGGATGGGAAATCGACCGGGTATAAGGCACCGGTGTGCCGGTCGACATCGTCTGCACCGCAACGGCGCTGTCGCAGGGTAACCAATGCGTCCAGTCGTCATAACCGGTCATTAAAGTCTGTTCAATCAGCAAACCACGGAAGCCGGTGCAATCAATAAACAAATCGCCTTCGAGTAGATGACCGGACTCCAGCAACAACGCTTTGATAAAACCGTTCTGCGCGTGCTGCTGATCAAAAACATGCTGCTGCACCTCGGCGATTTTGCCCTCGATGCGTTTAACGCCATGCGTTTCTGCAATACCGCGCAAAAACTTGGCATAGAGGCTGGCATCAAAATGGTAAGCGTGATTCTGATCCTGACCGGCCAGTGCCGCAAAGCGCCCTTCCCGCGCCGCCAGATGCTCGGCGCAATAATCGCCAATGTCAGACGCCAGGCCCATGTCGCGGCCTTTGAGCCAGAAATGCTGGAAGCCACAGGCCCAGCAGTCTTTGCCCAAAAAACCAAAGGAGTGCAGATAATCTTTGCCAACATCCCGCCAGTTTTCAAACATAATGCCGAGTTTAAAGGTGGCATTGGTCGCGGCCATCATGTCGGCTTCATTGATATTGAGCAGACGATGATACAGATGCAAAGTGGGAATAGTCGCCTCGCCGACACCGACAGTACCGATTTCGTCGGATTCAATCAGGGTCACATCCAGTTGTTTGCCCATCAGCTTGCATAGGGCCGCGGCGGTCATCCAGCCTGCAGTGCCGCCACCGGCGATCACCACCCGTTGTTTGTTGTTTTGCATCTGCCAATCCTGTCAAAGTTGCTGTGATTTGGTCTATTCAGTGTCTGAATAGTTATCGTTGTAATTTCTGAATAATCAGGCTTCTGAGCGCTCGCGCGGTCGCCTCATCCAGCGGCTGGCGCAATAAGCCCTGCGCCGCCGGTGGCAATTCAGCGCCGCCACCGGGCTCATCGGCGAAAATGTAATAGTCAAACAACGCCTGCCAGGCTTTACGCTGGGCCTTGGGTAAATGCCGGATGCTGAGCATGGCATTTAACAAGGCGTTGTTGGGCCGCCCCAGATAGGCTGGCGTGTCGCGCCACCAGTGGGTCAGCAATAAATTCAGCTCATCGAGCGCTTCAACATGATGCCACCACATCGACGGCATAAAGAGTACATCGCCCGGGGCCAGCGTGACCTGAAAACCTGCGGCCAGCGCCTGCGAGAAACGTGGGAAGCGCGAGTAATCCGGTGCCGCGAAATCGACCAGACTGACATCCTGCCCACCCGGCGCAAACTCCATTGGCCCCGGGTACAGGTTTACGACCTGTTCCGGCGGAAATAAGGTAAAGCGGCGATGCCCGACCAGATTGCAAGCCAGGTTATGCGGGAAATCGTAATGCGCGGCAATACGGCTTTTGCTGCCAAGCCAGATACTGACCAGCGCCTGCGAAGCGCCGGGCCCCCCATTCAGCAAGCCCTCCAGCGGCAGCTGATGTTGTTCGCGGATCCCTGGGAAATACTGACCCACTTCGGTCGAGCCCATGTAAATCGAAGCGCCACTTTGCGCCAGTGCCGGGTCCAGCAGACGCTGACACAAATCGGCAAACGGCAGCGGCCCGCCCTGATAGTTAAAACCGGAAAAATCTTTGTTGTAAAACACCCGGCCGCGCGTTTCGGGCGGCAGGTAACAAGCGGTTACCGGCAAACCAGCACTATAACCCTGCAGCAATGCCAGCGCTGCTGCTGGGCTTTGCAAGCCGGCTTGGGTCAGTGGCCAGTGCCGGCATAGCCCACGCAGCACCAGCGGCGCTTCGGCATCGGCTAAAATCGCCGCCAGCGCCGTCGCATCGGGCATGGTGCCCGACTCTGCGCGCTGTGCTGGACTGAGTGCGAGTTCGGCAACCGGCTGCATAGGTTACAATCCCAGCTGTTGGTTTTTCAGTGTCACCAACTGACGGATCTGCGCCTGCGACGCAATCATCAGATAAATCGCTTGCAAATAGCCCTGCTGATGCAATTGTGCCAACGCCGCGCCATCGAGTTTCGCCAGTTGCTCTTCGGCAATAGTCAAAAAGCCAACCAGCTGATGGCTGCTGCCGTCTTTCAGTGTGACATTCACCGTGACCGGCTCCAGTAACTGATATTGCTCCAGCAACGCAACAAAGTTGTTGGCATCCTGCATGCCAAGATGCAGCGTTTCCAGCAGACCGGCCATGTCCTGCAGGAATGGCGTCTGCCCGCCATAAGGCAGAAACAGGGGCTCTGCGGCGTTTTGACTGTCACCACGGCAAACGCGCGGATGGTCCAAATCGATATGCAACACTCGTTGTTCCCGCAGCATGCCGTCTTCACGCACTTGCTGACGGCCAATTAAAAACGGCTGACGGCGCACGGACAGCGGTACATATTGCTCCTGCCAGCCGTTGTTGAGAAACAGGTTCTCGCCATGCTGAAAGCCAAATAATGCCACCGGGAAAATCTGCTGACTTTGCGTATCTTTAAAGAAAAACAATGGATAACAGGCGGCACAACTGCGCATTTCCAGTGGGAACGTGGTGGCGAACCACTGATTGTCGCCATATAAAGCGCCACGGGCCGTGATCACACGCACATCTGCGTGGTCGGCGGCATTTAATAACACAGGCTGGGTCATGCTTTATCCTTCTTTGTTTTCGTTTTAGTTTGATTGTTTCAGTGCCAGCTGTTGCAGCAATTGCCGGTTATCCGGCAGCAGTTGCTGTAGCTTGGTTAAATCTTGATAGTTTTGCGCAAACAACGCACGGGCTCGGGCCTGTTGCGACGGTTTCGCCGCCAGTGTCTGCGTCAACGCGCCCATGCCATACAACACATATTGATAGCTGGCTGCCGGAAACAGCAAATCCTGATAAGCAAAATCCAGCGGTTGCGGCACTTGCTGTTGCCAGAGTTGCAGCTGGTCCTGTAGCGTCTGCGGAATAGACGCGACGTCGCGGTGCGCCTGCCAATACGGCGTGTCGCGTTCGGACAGCACATAATGCAGCTTCAGAAACTCGATAATTTGTTGCCAGTGGCGCAGAAAAGTCCGGTTCATTTTCGCCGCCGCCAGCGGGTATAGCGCCACGTCCAGCGGCAAAGCCGCCGCTAGTGTTTTGGCACTCCACTCGACCAACGCCAGTGCCGAGGCTTCCAGCGGTTCAATAAAACCTGCCGCCATCCCTACCGCGATACAGTTATGCTGCCAGCAGCCGCTGCGATAACCTGGCTGAAATTGCAGTTTGCGCGGTTCGGCCGCGGCGGCCAGTTCCGCACTGGCTGATTGCTTTAAATAGCTGCGCAAACAGGCATCCGCCTCATCGTCGCTGCAATAGTCGCTGGCGTAGACAAAACCAACACCACGCCGGGTCGGCAAGCCAATATCCCAGACCCAACCACTGCGCTGGGCAGTCGAGATGGTATTACTGGCAATTGGCGTTTGCGCAGCCGGATATGGCACCTGCACCGCCAATGCGCGGTCATTAAACAGAATATGTTTAACACTGTTGAGCGGCGTCTGCAGCGCCTGCCCCAGTAACAGCGATTGCATACCGGTGCAATCGACATACAAATCAGCCTGATAGGCACACAGATCATGGCTACCCGCCGGGCTCGCCAACAGCTGGTCGATAGCGCCGTCAGCGCGCAGCTGCACCTCTTTCAGGTGCGCCGGAATATAAGACACGCCGAGTTTGTCCTGACAATGCCGCTGCAACAGCGCAGTAAATTTGCCGGCGTTTAAGTGGTAGCCGTAGTTAAGCACCGGCTGATAATCCGGCGCCTGCGGCAACCGCGGCGCAAAACCGGCCCGGCTGAGCTGATATTGAGTGGTAACAGCATCAGCAAAGGCGATGTCCGTGGCAAATGGCAACCAGCAAGCCGCCAGATTAAATTCGGGCCAGCCAGACGGTAATGTGAACGGGTGTAAATAGCTGCTGCCCGGTTTTAACCAGTCGACAAACAGTGAGCCTTGTTTGGCGCTGACATCACAGCAGCGAAAGAATTCAGTTTCAGATAAACCAATCAGTTTTAAGGTCTGACGCATCGAAGGCCAGGTCCCTTCACCCACGCCAATGGTTGGCACATCCGGTGATTCCAGCACTGTGACCTGGACACGGGGTTGCTGCGCCAGCACGCCTTCATCAAGATTATGCGTGGCGCTGAGCACTGCAGCCGTCAACCAGCCGGCAGCACCACCGCCAACAATCAACACTTCAGTTTTCGCAGGAGGACAGCTTGGCATCGGCATGACCTTTTACAACTTTGCATGAGTAAAGAATGATGTATTACGCGCAATACAGCCGAAAAAAAAGCGCTCTGCAGCATGCAACAAACCGCGGTTGCAAACAAGAGAGCGCTTACAATTCAGCAGGGCACATCCTATGCACCTGCTGTCTCATTTCACCAGTAACAACCTCAATTAGAAGCTGTAACGAGCACCGATGCTATAACGTGAACCGGCTTCGATCAGGCTCAGTACCTGCTCTTTCGCCCGGCCATGTACACGGATGTACTCATCAGTGATGTTCAGCGCTTCCAGATATACCGTTAAGCCTTTCACTTGCGGCAGGTCATAGCTGACCGACGCGTCAATTTGTGAATACGCTTCAGTGTATTGTGGATTCGCACCTGTGCCCTGACCGCGTGAGTTCAGGAACTCATCACGCCAGTTGTAAGCAACCCGCGCCTGCAGACCATTGTTCTCATAGAACAGGATGGCGTTGGCGGTATCACTTAAACCCACCAGCGCCGGCTGGTCTTTCAGGATAAAGTTGTCATATTCCACGCCTGAATCCACCATGGTGTAGTTCAGGATAGTGCCGAAACCAGTCTCACCAAAGGCGTGCTGGATAGCAAATTCCCAACCGTCGATGGTCTCTTCTTCAGCACCGTTGGATGGGGTGTCGATTTTGAAGATCATCGTATTGTCTTCACCGGTTTTACCGCTGATGACTTTACCTGCGACGTTGACACTTGGATCTTTCGAGTAATTCGCAAAAATCCAGTTCCGGATCGCGGCAGCATCAGCACCAACTGCGGCTAAAGCTTCGCGATACTTTTTACCATCGGCCGGGTTCGCCAGGTTGTAAATGGTCGAATCGACTTTGACGTTGGTAATAAAGTTGGTCACGTTTTTGCGGAAATAACCGGCTGACAAATAACTTGCTTCGGCATAATACCACTCGGCCGAGAAGTCATAGTTTTGCGACTCTAATGGCAACAGACCTGGGTTGCCTGATGAACCGCTACCACCTGAACGGTTCGCCAGCGTCCCTACCACAGTCCCGCCCTGGATAGACACATAATCCGGACGACCGATCGTTTCGCTGTAAGCGGCACGCAACATCACATCTTCAACCACTTCGATATTGAAGTTGATGCTTGGTAATACGTAATCGTAATCACCGGTTTGCGTTTGGAATTCGCGTTTACCGCTTGCGACTAACGCAATCTCAGTATCTGCAATCCAGTCGGCCCGGTTGTAGGCAGCGACAGCAGACGTTGAAGTCACATCGGTCTGTTCATAGCGTAAGCCAACATGCAGGTCGTATGGCTTGCCTTTCCAGTCATTGCGGTAGTTGTACTGCACATAAGCCGATTGTGATTCTTCTTCGGTGTAGCGGTCAGTATCGCTGGCGTAGTCTGTCGACGGACAGAAATCATTGCCACAATCGCCTTTGCCTTTGTAACCGGCTGGGGTGTAAAGCTTCGCAGCCTGGGCACGGACTTTCTCAAAGTCCCACATGAAGATTTTGTTCAGTACGTCAAAATTACGGCCGGTGAACGATGAGAAATTGCCACCATTGGCGGTGAATTTGTCATGGATAGTTTCTGCCGGGAACCAGCTTGGATCTAAATCGCCCGCTTTACCCACACCACCCCAGTCGTTCCGTTGCACGTTGACTGACTGTGAATGGTTATCCACTGTCGTCAGCGCAATACCAAAATCGATATTCGATTCGTCATTGAGCGTGTAATCACCATCAAATTGCACTTGTTCAATTTCTGATTTGTTACGGGCATTGCCGAATACAGAACCTGTTACACGCATATCTTGTGGTGTCACGGCATTGCCGCCGCCAACTGCCAGCACTGGCAAATCACCGCTGAAGTCGGTTGCCGCATAAGTACGGACAAAGCCTGCTGTACTTAAGGTGCTGTTAGAACCATTCGGGCTGTTTGGTTTGTTTTCGGCTTCAGATTTATGCAGGTCAAACGTCAGATTCAGTTTGTCGTTGACTTCCCATTCCAGGTTGAAACCCAAAGAACCGCTTTCGTTGCGCACACCGTGGTCACCGGCACCCATCGACAAGTCTTGTTTTGCATCGTAAGTTTCGGAATAAACCAGTGGCGATGAAACAGGACCATCAGTCCAGACGCTCGAAGATGGTGCGAAAGTAAACCAGGCCGACACGTCGTTGTATTGCGTGTCAATGTCGTTTCGCATGTAGGTGTAATCCAGCGTCGCTTTGATGTCATCGCGCGGGCTGTATTGCAGCACTAACTGACCATTGGTGCGCTTCCGTTGTTGTTCTTCAAACTTATAGATAGTGGTTTGTGGCACTGAGTACACTTCACTGGCACTAGGACGGTTGACCTGATTGCCTTGTGGCACACCGCCCCACTCCGCAGTACCAGCACCCCAGTTATCATCCACTTTGCCTAAGAAGCTGCGCCAGCCCGTACCGACGTTGGCTTGTTGGTTACCACTTTCGCGTTCCTGATAGGAACCAGACAACAAAATACCGAATTTGTTGTCGTTGAATGTATTGGAATACAACGCTGACACTTCAGGTGTTGCACTGCCTTTTTCAGTAGAGCGATCATCAACAGCTGCAATACTGGCGGTGGCTTTTTGGCCAGGAGAATCGAGCGGACGCAGGGTCTGCACATTGATCGTTGAGCCGATACCACCGGTTGAATTCGATGCTAAGGCCGTTTTGTGTACTTCGACGCCACTGATGGAATCAGAAGAAATGTTGGCAAAATCAAACGAGCGCGAGCCTGTGGTCACTGGCATCTGACGACCGTTTAACGTCACCAGGTTAAAGTCAGGGCCAAAACCACGCACTGTGACTTTACTACCTTCGCCGTTCACGCGGTCAATCGA
>JAIXSW010000456.1 GCA_027484495.1 Gammaproteobacteria bacterium | reverse complement strand
TATCGCCAGCTCAGTATTTGGTCATATTATTACCACCAGCGCTGCCGACGTATATTTGGCACGGCATATCGCTCTGAATTGCGGGATGCCAGTGCACAGTGATGCGTTTCAAGTGAACCGGTTATGCGGCTCTGGCTTGCAGGCAGTACTCAGTGCAGCGCAACAGTTGATACTCTCGGGCGATAAAGCACCACAACAACTCGCCTTGTGTGGTGGCGCCGAATCCATGTCACAGGGCGCATTTTTACTGCCCGGGGTTCGCAAAGGTCTGCGAATTGGCCACAGCGCTGTGACCGATTTGACACTGGGCATTTTGACCGACCCTTTTGGCAGTGGTCATATGGGTGTCACCGCTGAGAATATCGCGAAGCACTACCAGTTCAGCCGGACTGAACTCGACCAATTTGCCTTGCAGAGCCAGCAACGCGCTAGCCGGGCGCAACAAGCCGGCCTTTTTGCCAGTCAAATCGCGCCGGTGTCGCTTAGCGGTAAACAGGGTGAGTTGCTGTTTGCTGTGGATGAACATCCTCGCGCCGATGCGACGCTGGCAAGCCTTTCGCAATTAAAACCTTCATTTGTGCGCGACGGCATCGTCACTGCCGGTAATGCATCTGGCCTCAATGACGGCGCGGCGGCTCTGGTGCTCGCGACTGCAACCTACGCCCGTGCGCATGGGCTTCGCAGCAGAGCCCGCTTACATAGCTGTGCTTTTGCCGGCGTAGAACCATCGATGATGGGCCTCGGCCCGATCCCGGCGGTACAGCGGCTGCTACAACAATCTGGCATTAGTCTGACCGATATCGCCGTGATTGAATCGAATGAAGCGTTCGCTGCGCAGGCGCTGGCCGTCAGTCAATCCCTTGGGCTGGATCCGGAACGGGTCAATCCTAATGGCGGCGCTATTGCATTGGGGCATCCGGTTGGCGCGACTGGTGCGATACTCGTGGTGAAAGCATTGTATGAACTGGAACGATTAGATGCACAATTTGGCCTTATCACTTTGTGTATCGGCGGTGGTCAGGGCGTTGCACTGTTACTGGAACGCAATGTCTGATGCAGTGGAAAATCAGCTGGAAGAAAGTATAAAGCTCTTATCGTATCAATCTAGCTACTCTCGACAACTCAGCCATCTCCACACCGCAGCAGGATAACAACCACTCATTTCGCTGTGCGTACGTTGGCGAACGGAGAACTTGCGTGCGCTCTGTAAAATAAAGGCTTCGACTACCCAGCCAACCCGGAGCATCACATGAACTTTCAACCGCACATCAGTCACATTTTGCGTCGTAGCTTAATCCCAGTACTGGCAGTTCTGCTGTGCACAGTTCCGCCGGTGTCGGCGCAAACCAAGGATACCACCAGTGTGGACATTGCCCGGCAAGTCGGCGGCACTCCGGCGCTCGATACTGATATAACCAACAGGGTCAAATCTGCCATCGCCATGGACAATGCACTGAGTGGATTTGATATCGGTGTCGTCACCACCAAAGGCGATGTGCAGCTGACCGGCAGCGTCGATACACAGCTGCAAATCAGTCAGTTAGTCGCCATCACCCGCGACGTGGAAGGCGTGAAAAGTGTCAAAGACGAACTGAAACTAAAACCATAACCTGGCCAGCGCCACAAAGCTCTGGGTACCACGTACTGGGTACCACGTACTGGGTACCACGTGCCTGCATTTGCTACTCACAGAGCGAATAGCGTCCATCTCTGGACATAAAAAAGCCCCGCAGTTTCCTGCAGGGCTTTTTTTCAATATCAGGCATCAGAACTTGTAGCTGAAACCCGCACTGTAAGTCCGGCCACTGGTGGTGGTGTTATACGGACGGTCATTCGAGTCACTGTATTGTTCTTCGCGCTGGTTCGTCAGGTTAATCCCTTCCACGGTGAATTTCAGGTTTTCTGAGAACTGATAAAACGCAGAGAAATCGACAAAAGTAGTGGCATGGAAACCACGTTCATCCTCGTCGCGTAACCCGCCTTCCACCACACTGATATAGTCAGCACGATGGGCTGCAGCGATACGCGCACCAAACTTGTCAGTTTCGTAATAGAACGTCAGGTTGTAACTGTTTTTCGATAAACCCGGGAAACTCTTTTCCTGCGTTTTGCCAGTGCCCTGCACGTTACGATACAACGCTGTCCCGTCCACCCAGGTATAGTTGGCGATCACACCCAATTGATTAAATGGCTCCGGCAGGAAATCAAGGTCGCGCTGGAAAGCAAGCTCCGCACCTTTAATCGCTGATTTATCTGAGTTTTGCGGTGACGTCACATCAAACAACGAATCAATAGTGGCACCGTTTGGCAGCAACGCTGCTGGTAAACCGGTGTCGCTGTATTTCATCGTAGTGACTTCAGTGACGATAAAGTTTTCGATGTCCTTTTTAAACACCGCAGCAGACAACGAACCGACACCTTCGTAATACTTCTCTAACGCCAAATCGAAGTTCACCGATTCAAACGGTTGCAGATTAGGGTTACCGACGGTGATTTTACCGACTTCACCGGGTGAGCCGGTCATTTGTGCCACGTTGGCAGACACTGAAATCGCACTTAAAGACGGTCGGGTTAAGTTTTTGCTGGCGCCAAAACGAACCAGCAAATCGTCTTCCAGTTCGTAGACCAGATTTAACGTGGGCAGTACACCGGAATAGTCCCGGCTGATTTCCACTGGCAGACCTTTTGATACACCAATCGAAGTCAGGTCAGTTTTGTAATAGCGCGCACCGATCATCGCGCGCAGTGGTTTACCGGCGAGCATGCCATCCCAGGCATACTGGCTGTACAAACTGCTGCTTTCTTCTTCGACAGTATAAGAGTTGGTCTGAATAATTTTATCAGTGCCAAGCGCCAGATCATGGATGCCATAGAACTTCTGCAACGCGTCCACATCAGCCTGTAACCAAGCCATATTCGGGTGATTAAACACATTGACGACATCGGCGTTAATGGTTTTCACACCGCTATTCAGTGGTGTTGCCCGGCTTTGTACATAACCGGCATCTTCGCGGTTTTCCCCAACGTTCGAGAACTTTTTATAGTTAGCACCGAAGGTTAACGTGCTGGTGTCGGTCAACGCATAATCAAAGTCGACTTTGGCATTGTCAAAATCGTTGCTGATATAGTCTTCGCGGAAATACAGGTCATTGACAGTCCAGCCAGCGGTCGCTGCCGGGTCAAAGTCATAAGTGTTGATGCCGTAGAAACGGTCCTGAGTAAAATCTGTGGTTAAAGTGCCACCGGTCCGCGTCAGGTTGACTTTGTCGACACGTGGCTGCTCATAATCTGATGAGCTGGTACCTAACTGGAACACGACGCCAAGTTTATCGGTCGCTTGCCAGTCAGTGCTGAAGGTAACCTGATCAAAAGTGGTGCTATTCAAATCCGAGCGGTTTTCAGTACGGGTCACCACGTTGCTGAAGCGGGCATAAACAGCTTCAATATCACCATTGTTATCAATGGTTTTAATTTCTTCTAGTCTACCAAACGCCGTACTGCTGGCGCCGCCAGTCGAGATGTGGTGCTCGTCACCTTCGTTTTCCAGTTTGCCGTGCATGATATCAAGGGCAAACTTCAGGTCATCACTCGGACGATATTGGAAAGCCGTCGTCAGACCCAGCCGTTCCTGCTCGTTATTCCACATTGAGTAGCGGTTGCCGCGGGCAAACCAGACCTGACCAGCTTTTATTTTAGCGGCAGTATCTGCATCAACACCGCTGCCGATGTTACTGTTTGCCACCTGACGCCAGCGGATAGTGTTGTAACCAACTTCCGAGGATTCTTTCTGGCTATACGCGACTGAGGCTAAAGCACCAAATTTGCCCCAAGTGTTTGACACCATGGCCGCCAGACGGGGTTTGGTCGAATCAGAATTGGAATTGCTGCCGACCTGACCTGCTACTGCGCCCTGAAATCCGTCAAGTCAAATGGTTTTGCTGTGCGTAAATTGACGATACCACCGATGCCACCTTCTTCCTGATCGGCCGAGTAGGATTTCTTCACGTCGATCTGATTAAACAGTTCAGAGGCAAAAATGTTGAAGTCAAATGCACGCGAGCGGCCAACAGCACCGCGACTGTCCATTGGTGACGATGAAGTACCCAGCGCTTCCATGCCATTGACTTGCACGCGGGTGAAATCAGGGCCTAAACCACGCAGAGAAATTTGCCGGCCTTCACCGCCTTCCCGCGTAATGGCAATACCCGGCACCCGCTGCAGCGAGTCTGCCAGGTTCTGATCCGGGAAATCGGCGATGTCTTCAGCCACGATGGAATCTTGTGCCACCATGGCTTCACGTTTTAAATCTTTGGCTTTAATCACTGAATCGCGGAAGCCTTTGACTTCAATCACTTCAGTTTCATCAGCCTTGGTCTGGTTGCTTTGCTGGGCACCTGCGCTGAACGCGGCGCCCAGTGCAGTGATCACGGCAAGCGCGACCGCTGTTTTCTGCTGTTTGTACATATCTACCCCTGTTTGTGTTGTGTTTTTTCTTTCGTCTGTTCAGACCAGTGTCCATTCAGCAGATGAAAGGCTGATGACACCGGTGTCAGATATGACGTTTTTTTTACCACAGTTTCGACCGGTGACGAATTCCTGCCAAAGACAGCGTCAAACCAGCCTGATTTCATTCCGGTATTTCACCCGTTTCATCGTCAAACTGAGGACCACTAGCTCTCAGCCACACAGGTTGATACCTTGCCGGATCTGTTAACCCTAGGGTCGTCAGAACCCGGCCAGCACATCCAGACAGGCACACAAGGTGTGATAATCACACTTGGCGCCGGCACTGCTTTTTTCATTCGATAATTTCTGATTCTGTCTGCCCAGCACGCGGAACCAGGCTCCGTGCTGATGGTCGACAAAATGCGCCCAGCAGTAAGCCCACAGCTGGTTATATTGTTCGAGATACTTCGGCTCAGCCGTCGTTTGAAACAACAAAGCGGCGGCGGCCATACTCTCGGCTTGTACCCAGAAGTACTTGTCGTCGTCACACCATTGACCGTTCAGATCGTAACCGTACACCAACCCACCCTGTTCATGGTCCCAGGCCAGAGCAAAAGCACGGTCAAATAATTCAGCGGCGCGGCTGACCAGCGCCGGGTCCGGCGCTAACCGGTGTAGTTGCAACAACAACTTTGCCCATTCAGTCTGATGCCCCGGCTGGAAGCCCCAGGGCCGGTACAGATTTTTCGGGTCGTTTTTGTTGTATTCAAGATCCAGCTGAAACCGCGGCGTGTAATGTTCCCACACCTGGCCGCCACTCAGTGCCGCCTGCCGGCCGGTAATATTGTGGGCCAGCAACTGCGCACGTTGCAGATAGCGGGATTGTTGAGTGGCCTGATAAGCCGCCAGCATCGCTTCACATAAATGCATATTGGCGTTTTGGCCGCGATAGCTGCTTAACACACCGTCACTACTGAGCTCATCGGCATACAAACCATACTCAGGCTGCCAGAAGCGTTGCTCCAGCAAATCCCAGGTTTGTTGCAACTGGCTGCTGACATCAGCCGCCGCAGCGAGCTGAACATGGGCATAGGCCAACAGTACAAAGGCATAACCATAAGCCTGCTGCGTGTTGGACTGCACCTGATGATCCTGCAAGGTCCAGGCATAAGTTTGGCTGTCGTGCTGAAAATGACAGCGTTCAAGGTACTGCAGGCCATGCCTGGCGTAAGCGCGGTATTTTTCCGCAAGCAAAGGATCGTCTTGGCCCGCCAGTTCACGGCTGGCTCTGGCGTAATTGACAATCAGGCGGGTGCTGCTGACTAACTGGCGAAAGCCCGGCGCAAACAAACTGCCATCATCATAATAATTCTGGAAATAACCACCGGCCGGATCTATCACCCGCGGGTCATAAAACCCGAGGATTTCGCGGCAATGCTGGCGGATAAATCCAGCTTGATAGAATTCAGTGGTTTGACTTTGCATCAGCAGTCACTTCCCGTGTTGTGTCGCCAATCTTGTGTTGTTGCAGCGCCGGCCTGAACCGCCGGCTCTGACCGCGTCTTTACCAGTTATACATGGTGCCATCTTCTAACCGGTTGACCGGCAGATAAGCGCGTTTGTACGGATATTTGGCCGCCAGTTTTTCGTCAATATCCACGCCATGGCCTGGTTTTTCACCTGCATACAAATAGCCGTTGGCGAAGTGATAGTCATGCGGGAACACTTCATCAGTGGCCTCGGTGTGGCGCATATATTCCTGGATACCGAAATTTGGCACCCAAGTATCAAAATGCAGCGCCGCGCCCATCGTGATTGGGCTCAAGTCGGTGGCGCCATGGAAGCCAGTGCGGACGTGATACAGCTCAGCCAGATGCGCAATGCGGCGCAGATGCGTAATACCGCCGCCATGGACAATAGTGGTACGGATATAGTCAATCAGCTGCTCGCTGATTAATTGCTGGCAATCATGGATTGATGCAAACACTTCCCCCACCGCGATTGGCGTGGTGGTGTGATGACGGAATAAACGGAAACCTTCCTGCAGTTCGGCTGGCACCGCATCTTCTAACCAGAATAATTTATACGGTTCCAGTGACTTACCGAGCTGCGCCGCTTCAATCGGCGTCAGGCGGTGGTGCGTGTCATGCAGCAGATGGTGGTCATAGCCATAGGTTTCGCGCAGTACTTTAAACAGTTCCGGCACACTATTGAGATACTTGCTGGTGGACCAGACGTTTTCAGACGGCAAGTCATTGTCGGCCGGCTCGTAATACATTTTGTCTTTCGACACCCCATAAGTGCTGGCAAGACCCGGCACGCCGGTCTGGGCGCGGATAGCCTTGTAGCCCATCTCAATATAACGGCCCACTTCCGCCACCGTTTCCGCGATAGTACTGCCGTTGGCGTGGCCATATACCATAATGCCGTCACGGCTGCGACCACCTAGCAACTGATACAGCGGCATATTGGCGGCTTTGGCTTTGATATCCCACAGCGCCACGTCAATAGCGGCAATCGCGGTCATACCAACCGGACCACGGCGCCAGTAAGCGCCACGATAGAAAAATTGCCAGATATCTTCAATACGGCTGGCGTCACGGCCAATCAGACAAGGGATCAGGTGGTCCTGCAGATAACTGGCGACCGCCAGCTCGCGGCCGTTTAATGTCGCATCACCGATGCCATACAGCCCCTGATCCGTGGTGATTTTCACCGTGACAAAGTTACGGTCTGGACAGGTAATAATGACTTTCGCATCAATGATTTTCATCTGGATCCTCTGAAATTCCGCCATTGGAACTGCTTTTTACTGCTGGTCTTCGCCCTGCTGCGACATCCGGTGACGCTGCCACCGCTGGCATTCTGTTACCGCTGCCTGCAAAAAAGCCGTACAGCAGCCGGGCATTAAAATTCTATCTGGTCTGACCGCTATCGATGTTTATGCACAGAAGTTGCGTCAACGTCGTCTCACAGCTAAATTGGTCAAGCCTGTTGGATTTAACTTACATCTGGACAGGCCAATTTGCAACAATAAATTTTTGGTCAAACCACTTCTACGGAAACTCATGAACGACAACACCCATCTTTCACCGGCCGGCAGTCGCCAGACCCCGGCATCCAACTCCAGACTTTATCTGCAAATCGCCGATAAACTGGCGCAGCAAATCAATGCCGGCGAGCTTAAACCCGGTATGCGTTTGCCGGCAGAGCGTGATTTAGCCCAGCAATATGATGTCAGCCGTCAGACGGTGCGCGAGGCGCTGATCGCATTGGAAGTGTCAGGTCTGGTCGATATCCGGCCGGGTTCAGGTGTTTATGTGTTGCAGGAAGCCAGTCTGAAAAGTTCGTTGTTGGCAGAAAACGCGCCGGGTCCGCTGGAGATTATGGAAGCGCGTTTATTGTTAGAAGGCGACGCCGCCGCCCTCGCTGCAGAGCGCATCAGCAATGAAGAACTTTTGAAACTCAAAGCTTATCTGACGCAAATGATTAGTTTGGTGGCGCAACAAAGATCGGCCGAGGCTGAGACTTTTGACGGCAAATTCCACCAGCTGATCGCCAGTGCCACCCGCAACAGTGCCTTGCAATCGATGATTGAATGGCTGTGGGCCCTGCGTGAAAGTTCGGAGCTCAGTCAGTTATTTGCCGAGAAGATCCGCCGCCAGGTTGCAGGCCCTAACATCGAAGCCCATGAAAAAATCTATTTGTGTTTAAGCCGGCGCGATGCCGCAGGTGCCAAGGCCGCGATGCAATCGCATATCGCGCAGGTTACCGAAGCTTATGTGTTGTTGATTGGTGAATAAGGCTGCGGCTCAGCTTTCACTACAACTCAGTGGTCAATACGGCTACAACCGGACTTACCTCGCTCCAATTGGACAGACCATATTGCAATTGGACAGGCCAATTGCTATAACCAGCGAATATTGTTTTATGGAGCTGGTACATGCCTGTCCCGAATTATCAAACTGCCCGACTGGTTGTTGGCCGGATCTTCTGCTCGTTACTGTTGTTGCAAGCTGCCGCCTTACCCGCAGCGCAAGCTCATACTACGCAAACCGAGCCAGCGCTGGCGCCTGCAGTTGCTGAACCGGCAGCGTTGGTGTATCCGTTTTTAGATACCGCGAATAGTCGCTGGTTTTACTTCTCCTCGGCGGCGCGGCCTTTTGGCATGGTCAGCTTGTTTCCCGATACGGCGCTGAACGGCGAATGGGGCAGCGGCTATCGTTATGATGAAAGCACCGTCAAAGGTTTTAATCATATTCACGAATGGCAATTGGCAGGTCTGTCGCTGATGCCGGTATCGGACCACAGACCTTTGTCCGCACAGCAAGTCGATTATGCCTCGGCTTTTTCCCATGACAATGAAATCGTTCGGCCCGGTTACCATCAACTTCACCTTAAGCGTTACGGCATTGGCGTTGAACTGACAGCCACATCTCGGGTTGGTTTTTCCCGCTACCAATATCAACCCGACCAGCCACAACAATTACTGCTGCAGCTCGGCGGCGTGCAAGGACCGTCCAGACTCGGACATGCCGAAGTCTGGCAAATTGACCAACACCAGCTGGCCGGTTTTGTGACCAACCAGGGCACAGAGCGGCGCGTGAAGCCGGTCAAAGTGTATTTTCATCTGGCCTTTTCGACACCGGTGCAACAGCTCGATGCCTGGCGTGCCAACCAGCAGTTTGCCAACGTCAATGGCATCAGCGGTGATGATGCTGGTTTGCGGGTCAGCTTTAATAGCAGTGACCACCAGGTATCAGTGAAAGCGGGCTTCTCTTATGTCTCGGCCGACAACGCCAAACTGAATCTGCAGAGCGAATTAGCCGGGTGGGATTTTGCTAAAACCAGCGCCGACGCTTATGCACAGTGGAACCAAGCGCTGGCACGCGTTCACATCACAGGTGGCAGCCTGACCCAGCAACGCCGTTTTTACACTGATTTATGGCACGCGCTACAGGGCCGGCGCGTGGTCTCTGACGTCAACGGCCAATATATGGATTTATCCGGCCAAAACCCCAAAGTGCGTCAGTTACCGCTTAACGCGCAAGGACAACCGCGCTTTGCCATGCACAACTCCGATTCATTCTGGGGCGCGCAGTGGACTATCGCGACTTTGTGGCCTCTGGTGTACCCGCAAGCCGCGACTGCTCTTGGCGAAAGCCTGATCCAGTACGGCCGCGATTTTGGCTTAATCCCACGCGGCCCGTCCGGCGGTCAGGATACGCTCGTGATGCCAGGCGTACCGATGACGCCGTTTTTAGTCTCGCTGGCACAAAAAGGCTTGCTGCAAACGCCGGCCAGCGAACTGCTGCCGATGCTGCAGAAAAATCACAGTGCAGCCGGTCTGATGGCCAAAGCCGGTTACGAACATTACAGCGCGAGCGGCGGTGGCTTCAGTTATTACCATCAGCGCGGTTATGTGCCCTACCCGCTGCCGGAAACAGAAAGCAATTACGGCAGCCACCGGCGCGGTGCCGGTCAGACGCTCGAATATGCCTATCAGGATTTTGCGTTGGCACAACTGGCAACAAAGGCCGGCGATCAGGCCGTCGCGACCAAGTTCCTGCAACGCAGCCAAAACTGGCGAAATCTGTATGACACCAAAAGCGGATTTATCCGGCCAAAACAAGTCAATGGCAACTGGCGCACGCCGTTTGACCCGCTGGAATACGAAGCCGGTTTTATCGAATCGAATGCCGCACAGGCGATCTGGTTTGTGCCGCATGATATCGACGGGCTGGCTGAAGTTATGGGCGGTAAAACGACGTTGGTAAATCGCCTCGAGCAGGCGTTTCAGCAAGCCGCCAAACAGGATTTTACCGCTGGCACTGCGCATGCGCAGGAAGGGCATCCTGAGTATCGCCGCACGCCGATCAACTATGGCAATCAGCCTAGTATCCAGACCGCTTTTATCTTCGCCGCTGCCGGGGCGCCAGAAAAGACGCAATACTGGTCGCGCCGCATCAGCGATACGGTCTACAGCCATTTGACGCCACAACGTGGTTACAATGGTGATGAGGATCAGGGCCTGATGGGCAGCCTGGCTGTGTTATTGAAGCTGGGACTGTTTCAGTTAAGCGGTGGTCTGGAAGCAGACCCTGTTTATCAGCTGGGTAGTCCTTTATTCGATGAAGCTTGCCTGCAACTATCCGCTGAGCGTCGCTTCTGTATTAAAACACTGAATAATGGCGCTGACCGGCCTTACATCAGTCAGATCAAGCTCAATGGCCAGTTGCTCAATCGCCCACATCTGCTGCATAGCGAGATCATGGACGGTGGCGTGCTCGAGCTACAGATGTCGGCTGAACCAGCACAACAGCAGCCGTCACAATGACCACGCTGCTGTTTGACAATGACGGCACTCTGGTCGATAGCGAGTGGCTGTGTAATCAGGCGCTGGCCACTATGCTGGCAGAGGCTGGTGTTCAGGTAGAGGTCGAAGTATTGCTGCGCGATTATCGCGGCGGCAAGCTGGCAGAGATCTTTGCTCAGCTTTCCAGCCGCTTTGCGGTACAGCTGCCTTTAGACAGTGAAACGCAATACCGGCGTTTGGTCAGTGACTTATTTGCCGCACAATTACGCCCGATCGCAGGCGTGGTGGCCGCACTGGACTGGGCAACTGCGGCTGGTATGCAGCTAGCCGTGGTCAGTAATGGGCCACAGGCAAAAATCCGTCAGGCGCTGCAGATCTGCGGCCTGAGCCACTACTTTGCCGACCGGGTGTTCAGCGCTTATGACATCAATTGTTTTAAACCAGATGGCGGCTTGTACCAGTATGCCGCTGCTGCGCTGGGTACAGTGCCGCAGCATTGCATTGTCATTGAGGACAGTTTACCCGGCATCAAAGCGGGCCTTTCGGCAGGTTGTCGTACGGTGTTTTTGAACCGTTATCAGGAAGCCAGGCCGGACCCGGCAGTGATAGAAATAGCCGCGATGACGCAGCTGCCGGCGATACTGCAGACACTGACTACCCTAGGGCGTGTTGATGTTTGGTGATTAAGTTTTGTTCGAATTGGCGGTGCTTTAGGCGCGAAACGAGGCGCGTAGCATAGTGATTCTATGTGAGCAACGAGTGACAAAGCCCAAAGCACCGCCAAACGAACCCTTCGGGCAGCGTTTGGCAGCTCTTTCTGCGGTGTTA
>JAIXSW010000543.1 GCA_027484495.1 Gammaproteobacteria bacterium | reverse complement strand
GCAACTGGTGGTAAACTGGCCCTGACGCTGGGGAGCCTGGCGTTGTTGATCGCGCTGGGAGCTGCCGGTGCGGCGGGTTGGGCGATTTATAGCCTGCAACCTCAGCTGAATTCGATGTCCGAACAGCAACAGAGCCTGACGAATCAGCAGCAAAGCCAAATCAGCTTTTTCCAGAGTAAGCTGGATGAAATGCAGCAAAATCTGCAGCAACAGCTGACGGTAGTGGCTGCTGATGTCAACGGCAAGCTCGAACAACAGACGCTGACGGCACAAACTGAACTGCAAAAGTTACAAACCCAGCTGGACCGGCAGTCCGGCAATATCAAAGGCTGGCAGTTACTGGAAATCGATTATTTCCTGCGCCTGGCCGAACAAAAATTATTCCTCGAACAGAATATCTCTGGCGTACAACAAGTGCTGGAGCTGGCGGAGCAACGCTTAAAACAAGCCAATGACCCTAGCCTGACGCCGGTGCGTGAAGCGATCGACCAGGACAAACGCATGCTCGGCGAGCTGAATGCGCCTGATCTGAATCAGCTGCACCTGACCTTATCCAGCCTGCGTCAGCAAAGTCTGGTATTGCCATTACGTCAGTCCGAACGGCCGATGGATAATGGTACTGAAGAAGAAATCAGTGAAGACAGTGCCGACTGGCAAGCCAATCTGGCGCTGTACTGGCGGAATTTCTGGCGCGGTCTGGTGCAGGTGCGGGCCAGCTTGCCGGAAGATGGGGTCAGCCTGACCGCTGAGCAACAAATTTCGGTGCGAAACACGCTGACGCAACAGCTGCTACTGGCGGAACTGGCAGCGATGCAGCACAACCAGGCGGTTTACGCCGCCGCCATTCAGCAAAGTGCTGATAGTCTGCAGCGTTATTTCGCCGCGACTGAACCTGCGGTACAACAAATGGCCGATGAACTTGTGGTGTTGTCTGCGCTACAGGTCAGTCTGCCATTGCTGGCGCCGCTGAAGAGCCCCACCGTATTTGACGCTTACCGGCAGGGTACGCTGGACGCGGAGTCTGCATTATGATCCGCCTGCTGTTCGCCATGGTGTTGCTGGCGCTGGCGATGTTGTTCGGGCCTGTGCTGGCCAACCATCCCGGTTATGTCATGCTGGTGCTGGGTGGCATCACGGTAGAAGCGACTGTGGTGGGGATGATCCTGAGCCTGACTGTGCTGGGATTTGCGCTGTGGCTGGTCTGGTGGCTGTTTCAACGCTTGTTCCATCTGCCGAAAATTTCATTCAGCTTTTTGCGTTCGCGCAAAGAACGCCGCGCGCGTCAGGCCCTGCAGCAAGGCCTTATGGCGTATGCCCGTCACGATTGGCAAGGCGCGCATCAGGCGTTTCAGATTGCCCATGCTGAACCGGAATGGGAGCAGTTAAAACAAGTGATGGCGGCATACAGCGCGCAGCATGCCGGCCAACCGATGTTGGCGAATCAGGCTGCGGCTGCGTTGGATCCGGAAGACCCGGCCAGCTGGTATGTAGTTGCTGATTTATTATTGCTGCAAAACAATGCCAGCGCTGCCGTGGCGTATCTGACGCCAAAAGCCGCCAACATTGGCAAAGATGGCAAGTTAGGCCGGCTCTGGTTGCAGGCTTTGCAACAGGCACAACAGTGGCAACTGTTGCTAGAACAAGTGCCGGTCGCGATCAAACTGCAGTGGTTTAGTAAAGCGGACTGGCAGAATTACCGCTTCACTCTGTATCCGGCCGCAGTGCAGGGTTTAACTGAAAAAGGCCTGTTTGATGAACAGGCAGCGTTTTGGCAAGCCTTGCCGGCGCGTGAACGCAAGTCGTTGGCGGTGTTGTTAGGCAAAGCCGGTGCTATGGCGGTGCAGGGACAGGCCGAACAAGCGGAAAAACTGCTGCTGGATAATTTGTCACTGCAGGATCTGCCGTTAGCCTGGCCAGCCATTCGCCGTATTCCACTGGGGCGTTCGGTGCTGGCACTGCGTAAACAGACCCAGCATTGGCTGCGCGACCATGCCAATCATGGTCATCTGTATGCGCTGCTGGCTTATTGCGCGGTGCAGGAAGGCGAAAGCGAGCAGGCCAACAGCGCCTGGCAAAAGGCCCAGCAATTCCTGCCGGCGTTAAAAGCTGAGGCCATCTCCGGTTAACCTATGAATGGCGCAGACCGTCCGGATGCGAGTGCTGCGCCACTGTCTCATGGCTTGCCGGCATTGTGGCGCTCTGATGCCAACATTCTGATCCTCGGTAGTTTGCCCGGCGTCGCGTCGATCCGGGCTGCGCAGTATTACGCCCATCCCCGCAACCAGTTTTGGCCACTGATGCAGCAGTTGTTTGGCATCGAAGCGACACAACCTTACCCAGCGCGATTGCAGGCGTTACAGCAGGCTCAGGTCGCTTTATGGGATTTGATCGCGGCGGCCGAGCGGCGTGGCAGTCTCGACAGTGCGATTAAGCCAGCCAGTATCCAATGCAATGACTTTGCCCAATTGTTGCGCCAATTGCCGCAGCTGCGGGCCGTTTGGTTAAACGGCGGCACGGCGGCAAAGTCCTGGCACAAGCTGGTGAAAAACGGTTTGCAGTTGTCGCCACAGGTGCAGGTTTTTGCGCTGCCATCGACCAGCCCGGCGCACGCGGCGCTTTGTTTTCAGCACAAATTGCAGGCCTGGCAGCAGGCTTATCAACAATCGATGGAGTCAGCATGACACAGATCAGTTGGGATGATTTTATCCAGGTGGAATTACGCGCCGGCACTATTGTGGCAGCTGAGCCGTTCCCACAAGCGCGCAAACCGGCCTGGAAACTGACCGTAGATTTTGGTGCAGAAATTGGCACGCGCCGTTCCAGCGCCCAGCTGACGGCTTTATATCAGCCGGAACAGTTAATTGGTAAGCAAGTGCTGGCGGTGCTGAACTTCCCGCCCAAACAGATTGGACCTTTTGTTTCAGAGTGTCTGGTGACGGGACTTTATCGCGAAGATGGTGCAGTGGTGTTGGCGGTACCAGATCAGCCGGTGCCCAATGGCGCCCGGCTGGCCTGAGAACTTGCTATAAAACTGCTTTGAGTTCTTTTGCAGTGGCATGACCTTTGGCAATCGCCGCGTCCAGCAGTTTTTCACCTTCGGCTTTTTTGCCGTCGAGAACTAAGCGAGTACCCGCCCAAGATTGCACCACCGGATCTTGTTGTTCCAGTAGGTACGTTTCCCACTCTGTGCGTAACGCAGCCAATGCGCGCTGCGCATCTATGTTGCCGTTACGTGCGGCTTGTTCCAGCCAATATTCATCAGTGTAAGTTTCCGGAATGCGTTGCGCCGTTAGCAAACGTTGCTTTTTTTTGTCATAAGCCTGGAGCCGATAAAAGCCTGCCGGGACATCGGCTTTTGTGATCTGCTGATTTAACAACGCTGAGTTAATTTTTTGCAAGCGTTCGGCTTCACCATCATGCACTGCAGTCACTACGCCTTTGTCATTCAAAGTGACAAAAGCATTTAAGTCGTAATTTGCCGGCAGTAATAATTCATCAGTGACCACTTTTGCACTCGCAACAAAACTCTTGTCGATAGGGCCGAGCGCTGGCGGCAGAGATTTGTCGACAAACTGACTGAAATCACTATTGGTGCGGACTAATTGTAAGAGGTTTGCCACCGCATTCTGATGCTGAGGTGAGCCCAATGCTGAGAACTGCCACAGTTTATTGTCATCGAAAATAACCTGGACTTTTTTATGGTCAATTTCGCCAAGGCTGAAGGTCAGCAAAACTCGCCCGATGGTCTTGCGCTCGCCCGGGGCATATTTCCAGCGTTTTAAGGCACGGATCGCATCGCGTTCAAACAAACCTTGCGGGTAAGAATTCAGCACGTCAACGGCGTCAACATCACCTTTTTCGTTAATCAGCAATCGCATGGTGACAGATCCGAACATGCCTTTTTGTGCGGCTTTTTTTGGATATTCTGGTGGGATACGGCGGATCGCTTCGCGGTAGTGATCGAGTGCTGCTTCCGAGTCACCTTGCTGGCGGGGTTTTATTTGAATTTGATGTTCTAGCTGT
>JAIXSW010000277.1 GCA_027484495.1 Gammaproteobacteria bacterium | reverse complement strand
TTTCAGACAGATGTTGCTGTGGTGCGCCCGCTGCAGGCCGCAGATGTGGCTGGTCTTAGCCCCATCTATACAGATCCGCGTACCCAACAGTTTGTCGGCCAGCTGTTGTCTGAAACGCAAGCCTGCGCCAGATTACAGGCTTGCCTGCTTGCAAATCAGCAGCAACCGCTGCAAAAGTTTTATCTGGCGGTGGACAATAACCGCCAGCAACTGGCGGGCATGGCTGCAGGTTTTGCTCTGCAGCCAGACCGCGTCTGGCTGGAACTCGGCATCATGTTATTGCCGGGTCAGCAGACGCCTGGCCTTGCGAAAGCGGCTTATGCCGGCTTGATCCAACAGGCGCTGGGCATGGGTTTTTTACAGGTTCAGGCCAGTATGCAACCACAAAATCTGGCCGCGTTACGCCTGGTGCGCCAATGCGGTATGCAGTTACTGCAGGCAGGGCCGGCTGAAGTGCGTTACCAGACCTGCCGCGCAGAAAGTTAACGCGACAGCGATTGACACATCGGGCTGGTTTTCACCACATAAGGCCGTAAAATCGGCGCCATGCCCTTCAGCACCTGCAGCGGCAGGGCAGAGGTGAAGCTGAAATCGTCAGCACCTTTACCAGGCACAAAGGCCGTCAGTGTGCCGAAATACCTGTCACCGAGATAAAACACAAAAGTCGCAGTGCGGCTGGTCGCTGTCGACGCCACTGTTTTACCGCGGATCACTTGCGTCGCGACCCGGTTGTCGCCGGTGCCGGTTTTGCCGCCGACCTGAAATAGCGAGCCATCAGTGTTAACAAAACTGCCGTTTAACCGTCGGGCAGTGCCGTCAGCCACTACCTGACCCAGCGCTTTTTTCAGCGAGCGCGCCACTTCCGGACGCATGACCCGTTCGCCGGCGCTGGCGTTAAAACCAAGCTGTACTTCATAAGGCGTATGGGCAGCAAAATGCAGACTGTCGATGCGGATGGTCGGTAAGCGCATGCCATCGTTCTGAATAATCCCCATCAGTTCTGCCAGTGCGGCCGGGCGATCACCGGAACTGCCGAGTGCAGTGCCCAGACTTGGCACCAGGTGATCAAACGGATAACCCAGTTTGGCCCAGCGCTGATGGATGTCGGTAAAGGCTTCTACTTCCAGCATGATGCGGATCCGCGCATCACGCGCTTTGCGGTTCGGCGTTTTGAACAACCAGCGATAAACCTGTTGGCGCTGCTCGGCGCTGGCGTCTATCACTTCTTTCATCGTAGCTTGCGGATGGGTGTTCAGGTAATTCAGCACCCACAGCTCCAGCGGGTGCGCACCGGCGATATAACCCTGATCCGGCAAACTAAATTTACCAGGACCGTATTGTGCGTACATATCCTGCAGCTTTTTATTGGTCAGCGTGGCGGCATCCGGCAGCTTGGTGCGCAAAAATGCGGCGAAGTCGGTAAAACTGGCATCCGGCAGCAAATAACGATGCACCGCGGCCAGTCGATCCGGTGTTTGCTTCAGACCATCAAAAAAGGTTTCCAGCCGTTGTTCCATCGGTTTTTGCTGATATTTACGGAAGAAGCGGCGTAAGAATTCGCTGCCTTCTTTGTCGACGAACTTCCGCAGATATTCTTCCCTTTTCGGGTCGTTGTCGGCCCGCAGTAACAAGGAGGTACTACCTTGCGTCTGATAACTGCTGGCAAAACTGACGATGTCACGCAGTAAACGGACAAATGGCAGGTTATGCGATTGCTGCAGCGACTGGCGAATAGTAGGTACTTTGCCGTCTTCGTCTTTATTAAAGTTGTTAAACACCTGCAAGCCACCGCCGGTAAAGAAGCGCTCTGCCGGCGACGCCGAGTAAGTGCGTTCCAGCGACGCTTCTAACATGGCCGGTAAACTGCGATCGGCGGTGGTCGCCATATAATTGGCGGCCCAACGCGTAATATGGTCGTTCGGGGCAATGTCCATCGTCAGCAGACTGTCTGGCAGTTCATCGACAAACGCCTGATGCAGTTCGGCGATAATCTCCAGATAGCTGGCTAACACGCGCAGTTTGGCGGTGGAGCCGAGTTCCAGTTTACTGTGCTCATTTAAGTCAAACGGCTGATCGGTACTGTCGGTCTGTACCCGTACCCTGTTAGCGTCGGCGGTCTTTTCAAACAGTGTAAAACTGTACAGCACATCGCCGGTGCGGGTGGGCGCCAGCAAGCGTTCACCAATCAGACCGTGTTGCGCAGCGGTATTCGGATTGGCCAGGCTCTTCAGGTAAGCGCTGACTTTTTGCTGTACATCGCCATGCAACGTACTGTGCGCGTTTAAATCGAGCCGGTCTAAATCGTACATCGACTGGTTCAGCAGGTTCCCCAGCCGCAATCTGGCCGCATTGATGCCTTTGCGGCTGTCGGCTTCGTCTTTGGCTTTATTTGGTTGCAGCCGGACAAATGTCAGCCGCTCGTTCAGTGCTTTGTCGCGTAAAGCAGCATCGATAATGCCAGCTCGTGCCAGCAGGCGGATATGGCTGTCAGTCAGCTCTTCCAGATCGGCATGGCCTTGCAACAGATAATAAGATGGTCGGCGCTGTGCAATCATCAGCGACAGCATCTGACGGAAATAACGCGCCCGCTCAGCGGCGCTTTCTGCTTGTTCCGGTTGGCTCAACAGCAGGTTAGCGCGTTCAAAATCAGTCCCAAACCAGGCATACAACGCATCACCGACACCATGTACTTCACCATGACCTGGTGCGGAAGACAGCGGCACAGTGTTGAGGTAATCCTGCACAATGCGTGTACGCACGGCCTGCGTATTCGCGCCATGCTGATAAGCGCGGATTGTGCCGGAAATAATCTGAATGGCTTTATCTTCAAAATTCTGCGTCAGGCCCATTGGCGAGTGACGGAATTTTTCGATTTGGGTGGCAAGCGTCGAACCACCAGCGGACTGGCCGCCAATCGCCAGAACTTTACCCACCTGGCTGACGGCGGCCATGACAAAGCGTGGCCAGTCCATCACCGGGTTAGCGTTCGGCGGGATCGTCAGCAGATTGCGGTTCTCAATAAACAACAGGCTATGCGCCACTAACAATGGGATCTGCTGTGGCTGGCGATAAACCCGTTGTGGGTAATTAAAATCAAAAATAGTTTCGTTGCGGCAATCTGCCAGAAACAGACCGCTTTGAACTTTCTCCCGATAAGGCGGGAAAAAGCCCTGGGCGGCAAAACCCTGCATCGCCGGCGAAAATTCAGTTTGGGCTCGGACGACAAAACCGCGTTCGGTCAGGCGGGGGAGCAGTGCAGGTAGTTTGGTGTAACCGTGGCGTTCATCAAAAGGGCCGGCAGTTGGGTATATGACTTGAGTCGTTGGCCCGTTCTGCAATTGCCACGTCAGTGTTTTAGCGTATTCGCTGATTGGTTTGGCACTATACCAGGCTGTGCGCATCTCAAATGCGGCCAATACGGCAAGGGCTGCCAGTAATAACAGCAACAACACCGGAATTAACGAGCGGCGCTGTACTGTCACTTCTGGTTCGGCAGTTGACACCACAGCTGGTTGTTCCCGGTAATTATCAAACTGAATGTTTTCTAAAGGAAGTTGCGGTGACAACGGCTGGATCCATGTGCTGAGCTGAAAAAACAGCCGCAGATTTTAGCCTGAAGCGCGTTCGATTGCAGCTTATATTTATCCTTTCCTCAGCGGGTTTGTTCTGGTGGATAAGGCGGCAAGTCGTCGCCAAACCAGAATTGCAGATTTTGCCGTAACGCCTTGTCTTGTCTGATATTGTTGATGATAGCGTTAACCCTGAGCACGGCGAGCTGACCCCAGTTACTGTCCGGACAGCTAACAGCGCCTGCCAGCAAGTCTTCAAATCCGGCGATAGGCAGAAAAACCAATGGTTCAGCCGAGTGCCGGTCGTAGTATTGTAAGCTGCTGATGTAATCCAGTGTCGCATCGAGTTGACGCTGGCCGAGCATTTGTAAATGCAGCATGGTGGCGTCTTTACCTGTATCGACACTGATATGATTGGGGCTGGTGAGCCGGTGTCTATCCAGCAACGGTTGCAATTTGCCATAACCACGCTGCGCCGGAAAACCAAACCGCAGCTCACTGGCCAGTAATTTTTGCAGATCAACCGGGACGCCAAAACGTTGGCGAATGGTCTCGACCAGATCTGGTCGGGTGATGATGCCGTGCGGCCGGTAATAATGGGTTGGTTTGCTGAACAAGCGGCCTTTACGGTCTTGTGAGGCCGGCACATACAAAGCACAGGGGTAACACAGCGGTTCTTTGGCCTCGATACGCTGCCGAATGCGCGATTGTGGTTCGGTCAGAGTTTGATGGCGAACATCCGGCAGATAAACCTGTAATCGCTGTACTAATAAGTCACAAAAACCTTGCCCCTGATCCGGCCCTTCCAGAATATGAAATGGTGCTTCCGGAGTCATGCCCCATTGCATGCGGAATTGGCGGGCGCTGCTTTGCTGGAGCAGTGATAATTGCTGTTCTGGTTGTAATGCCGGCAGCTGTGGTGTCGTTTGTTCGACGGGCGGTGGCGTGGTCGCGTCTGCATCTGCAGCGCTCAGCCGATATAAATTCAGGCCGAACAGCACGAGCGTTGCCACAATCAAACAGAACAGAATTTTCATAAAGCAGACAGGCTGGCTAAGCGTTTAACAAGCCTAGCATAGTGGCTGCATTATCAGCCACTTGCCAGTTTTTAAAGCTTAGTGATGGTGATGGCCACCAACGCCATGCGCATGTCCGTGTGCGACTTCTTCGGCGGAAGCGGCGCGGACCGAGACAACTTTTAATTCGAAGGTCAGTGTTTTGCCAGCCAGCGGATGATTCACATCAACGTCTGCTTTAAACATGCCCATCTTCACAATCTTGACCTGACGCGGACCCTGTTCGGTTTCGATCACGGCAGTCATGCCAGGCGCCCATTTTTTTGCGCCTTTTAAATGTTTGACCTGAACGCTCTGAATCGCGTTTTCGTCACGCTCACCATAAGCATCTTTTGGAGCCACCACCAGCGTGACCTCGTCACCCGCAGTTTTACCGGCAAGTGCCTGTTCAATCACGGGCAACATATTCTGGTGGCCGTGCAGATATAACATCGGTTCGCCTTTGGCGGAGTCTTCAATCAGATCCTGAGCTTCTGACACACGGTAATGCAACTGGACGACGCTGTCCTGGGTAATGATCATCGGTAATTTCCTGCTTATCTGTTTCGCGAATGAAAGGCGGCGATTATACCAAGTTCGCCGCCCGGCGAAACCCGCTTAATGATCACAGTCATGGTGATGGGCATGGCCATGGCGTCTTTTATGGCGTTTGGGTTTGTGCCAGTGCCGTTGTTGCTGGTATTCCCGCACTTCGACAAATCGAACAGACTGGTGACAGGCGCCATAATGGTGGCAGTACCGGCCCCAATCGCGCTGATGCGCATAAGGCGCTTCGATCACTACAATGCGATCATAGTGCGGATAAGGATCTGCGACCCTGACATGACCCTGTACTCCTGGCAGCACCTGACCATACAAATTAACTTCAACATTCGTTGCATGGGCAGGAGTCATCAGGCCAATCGCGCTGACCAGAGCTACCAGCACACCTGTTGATTTGAACATAACGCCTCCACAGTGACATCAGCAGTTGCTGATATCACCAATATGGCGGGTTCATCTGAATTGATTCTGAATAACTGGGTTGCTGCGTGTTGTCAGTAGTTTTAGCGATGTGCCGCTCTGGCCGGCAGTTCAGCTTGTTGCAGCGGCCAGCTTTGTGGGTCGAGTTGAAAAAATTGCTGCATCAGCTGGTACAAACCGGGCTGGCATGCGGCCAGATAGGCCGGCATTTCAAAAAACAGCTCACTGATCACGGCAAAAAACTCGGCTGGATTAGTGGCTGCATATGGGTCAATCCACGGCGCGATCCCTTGCTGCAGGTCCTGTTGCAAGCGGGTATACGCGGCTTGCATCTGTGTACTCCAGTCTTGTTGCAGCTGCGCTGTTGGTAACGGCGGGAAGCCGTTCACACTGCCGGTTTGCTGGTCCAACTGATGGGCAAACTCATGTACGACCAGATTGCGGCCATCATCAGCGATAGAGGCACCGGCCAGCGTATGACGCCAGGATAAAATCACCTGGCCTTGTTGCCAGGATTCGCCTTCGCGCCACTGCATATTGTTGTGCACGACGCCGGCAACATCGGGCCTATCCTGCTTGACAGCAAATGCGTCCGGGTAGACCAGCACCTGACGCAGGCCCGGATAATCATTGACTGGTAGTTTTAACGTCAGCAGGCAGGCCTGAGCCGCAATCAACACCCGCATCGGCTCGGTCACAGTCAGGCCATCGCAACCGACAAACTCGACTTCGGCGATAAAACGCTGGATTTGCCGGCGCAGTTCCTGCTGCAAATCGGCTGGCAAGGCCCGATATAACGGCCAGCGTTGTTGCAACAATTTACGCCATGCCTTCGGAAAAGGCTGCTGTCGCAGTAAATGCCGCCTATGTTTGCGGCGCCAGGCCGGATACAGGATCGCGGAAATCGCCAGTAAAGTGATCAGCAGCAGTGACAGCAACTGACTGTTGTTTTGTAAAAATTCCGCTAGCATAGGGAGTTAACAGTTCCGGGGGCTTTTCTTACAGATGGGCGTGCCGGACAACTTTTTCAAGTTCAGTGGCGATAATCCCGTCAGACAGCGCCGTTCTTTTGGAGTACTATTTATGCATCTTTTTGAATTAAATCAGCAGCTTTCCGTAGCGCAAAGCCTGCTCGCGCAATTGCGTGACCCGGATATCCAGCAAGATCGCTGGCGCTTTCGCCATAATTTGCAGCGCCTTGGCATGTTGTTGGCGTATGAACTGTCAAAAACGCTGCAATATCAGAGTTTTCCGCTGCATACGTCGCTGGGCGTCGCCAAAGCTGCCGATCTGGACCAGCAACCATTATTGATCTGTGTGATGCGCGCCGGCCTGCCGTTTTATCAGGGCTTTTCCGATATTTTTGATCAGGCCGACAGTGGTTTTATCGGTGCTTACCGTCAGGCCGAACAGGCCGGTATGGATCAGGATATTTTCCTCGGATATAGCGCCAATCCGGCCATTGACGGTCGGGATCTAGTGTTAATTGACCCGATGCTGGCCACCGGTTCGTCGCTGCTCAAAGTCTGGCATTTGCTGCAACAAAGCGGCACACCACGCAGCCTGCATATCGCCGCCGCCATCGCGGCACCGGAAGGACTGGCACTGCTGCAGCGAGAACTCGGCAGCGCAGCCCATTTCTGGATTGGCGCCGTTGACGAACGCCTGAACGAACAGGCTTACATAGTGCCGGGACTGGGTGATGCCGGCGACTTATGTTTTGGCGATAAAGGCTGAGCTGTGGCTCGACGCCATCACCGGCTCAGTTACTGAGCTGATGATGGCGGTGTAACCGGTACAATAAAAAGCTGACACCGAGCACCACCAGCGGCAGACTCAGGCTACGACAGCTCTCCAGCGGCAACGCCGGCCACCAGTAATGCAGTGACTCCAGCGCCTTATCGACCAGCGCTATCGCGTAATAGCTGATCGCCACCACCGACACCCGTTCGACGGCGCGTTGCAGACTCAGCTGCAGCCTGACTCTTTTGTCCATCGACGCCAGCAAATCGGTGTTCTGCCGCTCCAGTTGCAGGTTGATCCGCGTGCGCAGCAGCTCGGTTGAACGGCCCAAGCGGTTGGACAAACTGCGTTGCCGGCTCTGTACGGACTGCGCGGTGCGAAAAGCCGGCGTCAGCCGTCGCTCAGAGAAATCCTGTAACGTCATCATGCCGTCAACTTGTTGTTCTCTAAGTGCCTTTAAGCGATCCAGCGTCAGTTGATAATAAGCCGCACTGGCGTCGAGCCGGGCGCTGTTATTAGCGATCAGATGTTCGGTCTGCGCGGATAACTGACTGATCTCGCGCAGTAATTGTTCGTCTGAGCCTTGTTGTTGTTCGATGCGCTGAGTGATATCAGACAGCTGTTGCTCCAGTAAATGCAACTGACTGAGCGTCTGGCGGCTGATTGGCCAGCCGAGCAGACTTAGTTTGCGGTAATTACCGAGGTCAAATAATTGCTGCACCAGCCGCGCCAGTGCAGAAGGCGACAGCCCGTGATCGAGCAGCAACATGCGGCCGGCGCCTTCCGGATGTTTACGAAAATCAGTCCAGACCCTTGCTTTGCCATCGGCCAGCAGGCTCGACATACAATGTTCGGCTGCAAACAAAGTACTGGCAGTCTGTTGTTCGGTCCCAGTCAGAATTTGTAGCTGGACCACCCGAAATAACTGACCGGGCAGCGGATTAAACCAATCCAGGCTTGGCAGGAAACTAAGCGGATCTTCAAATCCGCTGGATTGACCGGGTTTAATAAAACTGTAAGTGGAGAATTCGGAATGCCGCTCCCAGCGCAGCATCACGTTGCCTAAATCCAGATTTAAATCAACATCGCCATCCAGCAGTGCCACACCATACTGATGGGCCAGCTGTTGCAAATGCTGGAATTCATGGCTGCGGGATGCCGGCGACAAAGTCAGCATCCAGTGGCAGATCCGACAGGGCGCCTGTAGCGCCGGGAAAAAGCGTTGTTGTAGTTCCTTTTCCAGTAAATCGCGTTGCGGATGATTTTTCAGATCCAGCATAAGTCCTCCTCAGCGAATGCTTCAGCCTGACCTGTTTTTGTGTCAGCCTGACGACATCTTGTGCTGCAGCAAGGGTCGTTCCAGAAAGATAATTTTTTATCGTATTGATTTTTAACATTAAAAATCCATCTACCTGAATAATCATCCGCCGCCGGTACCAGTCTGGTGCAGTAACAGCCAAAAAAGGTGCAGGACGCAAAAGCGTCATGTTAGAGTAAAAACTTCGGTTTTTAGCTGTAGTGTGGTGTGCATGGTTCCGGTCGAAGTGATCCTGATTTTGTTAAGCCCGGTGTTTTTCCTGTTTATCGGCTTCGAGTGGTATCAAAGTGTCCGCCGCAAGCTGGCGATTTATCAGTGGCGTGATTCATTGGCGAATATGGTCCTGGCCGCGATGCATCAGGCCGGCGATGCACTGTCTTTGTTGCTGTTGTTACCGCTGTTTTATTGGTTACATCAATATGCCTGGTTGGATTTACCCTTTACGGCAATGAATTTGCTGCTGTTATTTGTGCTGCAGGATTTTCTGTATTATTGGTTTCACCGTGCCTCACACCGGGTGCGCTGGCTCTGGGCGTCGCATGTCGCGCACCACAGCTCGCGGCTGATGAATTTCAGCACGGCTTTTCGTCAGAGCCTGACGTATCCGTTATCCGGCATGTGGCTATTCTGGCTGCCTTTGGTGTTACTGGGTTTTGATCCGAAGCTGGTACTGGCCGTGGTTGCGATTAATCTGGGTTTTCAGTTTTTTGTCCATACGCGCTGGGGCAAACACTGGGGCTGGCTTGGTTATGTGCTGAATACGCCGGCCTGGCACCGCGTCCATCACGCCTGCAACGATGTGTATATCGACAAGAACTTCGCCGGTGTACTGGTGATTTGGGACCGTTTGTTTGGCAGTTTCGAGCCAGAACACGACGCGATCCCCTGTCGTTATGGCATCACTGATGATTTTGAATCGGTCAATCCGCTGACTATTACTTTTCATGAATGGCGTCGTATGCTGACCGCTGCCCGCGACGCAAAAGGCGTTCGCGCTAAAATGCATGTCCTATTTGGTCCGCCGCGGCCAGACACACAGCAGGAGTCTGTATCTTGATCAATTTGAGCCTGATGGGCTTGTTTATTCCGACTTTTTTATTTGTCTCTATCACCCCGGGTTTGTGTATGACGCTGGCTCTGACCGTGGGGATCAGTCAGGGCGTGCGCCGGGCACTGTGGATGATGGGCGGCGAATTGCTTGGCGTTGCGTTAGTGGCAATGGCGGCGGTGCTGGGCGTTTCAGCGTTGCTGCTGGGCATGCCGGGCTTATTGACTGCATTTAAATGGCTGGGCGGTGCTTATCTTGGCTATCTGGCGCTGCAGATGTGGCAGAGCAAAGGCAAACTGGCGATCCCGGAGCCGGGGCAAGCGCAACAAAGTTCGCGCCATGAACTGTTTATGCAGGGTTTTATTACTGCGGTGTCTAACCCCAAAGGCTGGGCTTTTCATATGGCGCTGTTGCCGCCATTTATCGACGCCAGTCTGCCGTTTTGGCCGCAGCTGACTGTTCTGCTGGCGATTATTTTACTGCTGGAGTTCGCGTCGCTGCTGTTATACGCCAGTGGCGGCAAAGCGCTGCGGGTCCTGTTTATGCAGGAAGGCAACGCCCGGCTGATGAATCGCATCGCCGCAGCGCTGATGTTTGGTGTTGGTGTCTGGCTGGTGTTGTCTTAACGTGCGCAGCGGCGCTGGTCTTCACAACACGCTTTAGTCAAAACGCCAGATCAGCGTCAGCTGACTCTGATAAAAATTGCGCTGTAGCGGCCAGTTGGCCCACTGTCCGCGCGACGCCTGATGACTGTTCAACCGGCTGAATTCGCTAAGCAGAGTCCACTGTGGCGAAAGCGGATATTGCAGCGCAACAGTCCAGTTGTGGCCGCGGCCGCTGTTATCATCACCAGCGGTCTGGTCGCGGTCCCATTGCTGCCAGTGATCATATCGTACGCTGGCCTGCCACAGATCTTGTTGATAATTCAGCAACACAAAGGCCGCGCGATAATCCACCAAGACAGTGTCATAGCCCATTTCGGTATGACCATCGAGCCACTGGCTGACCAGACGCCATCTTTCACTCAATTGTTGCTGCATGGCCAGCTGATTAAACCGGTTGAACCAGGCATATTGCCCTTTGGCAAGTACCGTCGGATCGGCCTGATTGTCATAGTGGTAAAGCCGAATTTCAGTCTCCTGCTGATACAGATAATGCAGTCCACCATACCAGCCGGTGTGGCCGTCAAGTTCTTCAAATGGCTCCACCCAATCAGGTTGGCGTTCCAGCGGAAAACGCTGCAGGCTGGGGTAATGGGCAAAATCAATCCGGCCACCGATGCGGGTTTGCAGGTTATGCAGCGCAAAACCGCGCCACGAAATCAAGGTGCCGAGCGGGTCATTGTCACGAAAAGCACCAAGCACGCCTTGCCAGCTGTGATTGGAAGCAAAACTGCGACCGGGCCGGCTCAGGCTCAGCTCCAGTGTTTTGGCACGCAGCTCTTCGGCGTACCAGCTGTTGATCGCCGAAAAAGTGCTGGTGTAAGGCGAACTCCAGACGACGTCAGTATTTTCCAGCGACAATGCCGGATAAAACCAGCCTGCGCGGGCTTTAAACCGATAGCCGTCGATGGGCAGCGGCTGATATTGCAGCCAGGCTTCAGTGATTCCGCTGGCCGCGTCCAGTGCCGCTTGATGACTCAGATGCAGCCGGGCAGAAAACGGACTGTCGCTGTTGATTTGCACGGCAGCGAGGATTGGGCCTGTGGTCAGTCGATCATCGCTGGTTGCTAATTGTCCGGTACCATGTTGCCACCAGGGCCCCAGATTATTGTTTTGTTCGCTATGTTGTACCCAGCCAAATTCTGCTTTGGCTTGCAGTTCCAGCCAGGATGTTAACTCTGCGGTCTTACCCGGCGCTACCAGCAGCATAGTGGTTGTGATCAGACAACGCCGGGAGAAGGCGCGATGCTGTAATGTACTCATGCTGAATTCCGGGAAGACACCAAATAATTGTAAAATATACCCTTTGTTGCAGGCAGACTAGAACAATGTCGCTAAATTTTCCGCCCGCTGATAGATTTCAGGCTGTTATACTGCCGGCTGAACCAGCTGGCCAGCAACTGCGTAACAGCACCCTGTTGGCGTATTCCCGGAGCAACCAGATGACCTTTCTGAACAAATTGCTGTGTTGTGCCTGTCTGCTGCAGGCCACTGTTACTGTGGCTGATCCGCTGCAAATCCGCATTACCGATCAACAGGGCGTGCCACTCGAAGACGCGGTGGCTGAACTGCAGTTACCGAATCCGCCGCTATTAAAAACGCCGGCCGAACTGGCACAAAAAGATCTGACTTTTGTGCCCTTTGAAAAAAAAAAAAAAAAAGGGACTGCCGTTGAGTTTCCAAATCAGGACAAAACCCGCCACCATGTCTACTCATTTTCGCCGGCGAAAGTATTTGAACTGAAGTTATACGCCGGTAAGCCGGAAGCACCGGTCGTATTTGATAAATCCGGTATTATTGCCATCGGCTGTAATATTCATGATTACATGCAGGCGTATGTCTATGTCGGCGACAGCCCGTATCTGGCGGTCAGCCGCTCTGATGGTTCCGCCCACTTCGCTAATGTCCCGGCAGGTAACTATCAGCTGAAAGTCTGGCATCCATGGCAGGACACTGATGTCGCGCTGCAAGCGCTAACATTGCCGGCCACTGGCGCTATTGAAATTAAACTGCCGGTGACCCGGCAACAAAAACCGCAAAAACCGAAAAAAGGTTTTGGCAATTCATATAACTGAGTGTGACTCGGCAAATTATAAGGAACCTATATGGCGACCGTAACATTAAAAGGAAATCCATTTCAGACCGTTGGCAATCTGCCAGCGGTGGGCAGCCAAGCGGCTGATTTTGTGCTGACAGGCGCAGGTTTGGCCGACGTGTCTCTGGCTGATTTCGCCGGCAGCCGTCTGGTATTAAACATTTTCCCAAGTGTTGATACACCGACTTGCGCTACATCAGTGCGCAAATTTAACCAGGCGCTGAGCAGCCTGCAAAACACCAAAGTGTTGTGTATCTC
>JAIXSW010000342.1 GCA_027484495.1 Gammaproteobacteria bacterium | reverse complement strand
TTTTGCTGCTGTTACCCGTGCTGGTTATTGCCATCCCGGTGCTATGGTACCTGACCATTGGCTGGCAACAGGTCCCCGAAGATGCGCCAGCGACCCAGCACATTTATCAAGCTGAATTCACGAGCGCCGCAGGTGCTGCTTTTGCGGCACTGCAGCAATCCAGAAAACAGCAGCAGATGCCGGCACTCACTGCTGCTGTTGCCTGGCAGGGTAAACTACTGTGGGCGGGCGCTGCCGGCTATGCCGATATCAGTACCAACCTGGCCGCCAGTACACAAAGTCAGTTTCGCATTGGTAGCACGTCAAAAGCCGTCACTGCCACCGCGATAGCCCGTGCTGTTGCAGCCGGTATGCTTCAGCTCGATGTGCCTATTGGGCAATACAAAACCGACTTACCGAATTCGGCATGGCAAAACCTGACTTTGCGTCAGCTGTTGTCGCATACCGCGGGGTTGCCTGGCTATGAGCAAAATGACGATTGGCGCGGCGTGGTACAAAGCCTGTTGAAACAGCGCCATTTTCCCAATGTTGACGACGGTCTGCAGATTTTTGATGAGGCGACGTTACAGTACAAGCCTGGCCACGGTTTCTTATACAGCTCTTTTGATGTCAATCTGGCCAGTAGCGTGCTGCAAAGCGCCAGCCGTACGCCCTTTTTGGACTATCTGAAGCAGAGTCTCGGTACGCCACTAAACCTGCAAAGTCTTGGCGCTGCGCATCTGCCACATCAGCAACAGGTGACATTTTATCAATCAAAAAGCGGCGAAGTGAAACCGCATTGGCCGGTCGATTTGAGTCAAAAACTGGCTGGTGGTGGTCTGGCGGCGAGCTCCGTCGATTTGGTCACCATTGGCTCAGCCTGGTTTGACCCGACGTTCATCCCGCCGCAATTACAACAAGAATTCTGGACGCCGCAGCGACTGGCCGATGGCAGCATCAATTCACAAAATTATGCACTGGGCTTTCGTCGCACTGAGCACGGTAACCTGTATTGCGATAAGGACCACCCGCTGAAAAGAAAGATCCGCTATGTGCATCATGGCGGTGTCTCTGATGGCGCGCAGAGCTGGCTGGTCATCTATCCGGATTATCAGTTGGTACTGGCCATGAACACCAACATTGTCAAAGAGGATTATTGTGATTTTGCGCTGCAAGCCGCTGGGATCCTGCGACCATTTTTACAACAAATTGACCCATCTTTGTTCTAGTGATCACAAAACAATAAGGGCACCCGCGGGTGCCCTTTACTAGATCAATTGGCTACTTAAAAATCGACTTTGCCATCGCGGATATGCTGTTCACCGCGTTGTTTTGCCAGTTCAATTTGTTTTTGCCGTTCAGCAAACGAGGCTTTTTGCTCTTCAGATAACTGGTCATGGCAATGAGGGCAGCTCATGCCTTGCAGGTATTTGTCAGATTGCATATCGGCTTGCGATAACGGCATCCGGCAAGCATAACATTGGTCATAACTACCCTGCTCCAGCCCGTGTTTGACCGCGACGCGCTGATCAAATACAAAACACTCACCTTGCCACAAACTGTTGTCTTCCGGCATTTCCTCGAGGTATTTCAGAATGCCGCCATCGAGGTGATAAACCTCTTCGAAGCCCTGCTCTTTTAAATAAGCTGTTGATTTTTCGCAGCGAATACCGCCGGTACAAAACATCGCTACTTTTTTGTGCTTGGTTTTATCGAGGTTATCAGCCGCCCACTGCGGGAATTCGCGGAAGCTGGTCGTGTTTGGATTCACCGCGTTTTTAAAAGTACCTATCGCTACTTCGTAGTCGTTGCGCGTATCAATCAAAATGGTGTCTGGATCTTCAATCAGCCGGTTCCAGTCGTCGCCTTTGACATAAGTACCGACGATATGTTGTGGATTGACACCCGGCACGCCCATAGTGACGATTTCAGTTTTCAGCTTCACTTTGGTGCGGTAAAACGCCGGTTCAGTGGCAAAAGATTCTTTATAAGACAGGCCAGAAAAACGGCCATCGGCGTCTAACCACTGCCTTACTGCGTCGATGCCTTCGCGAGTCCCGCAGATAGTACCGTTGATGCCTTCTTCAGCTAATAACAACGTACCTTTCACTTTGTTCAGCACCAGATGCTGGTACAAAGCGTCGCGCAGCGCGACATAATCCGGTAAAGCGACAAATTTATACAACGCAGCTACAACGTACATGATTCACCTTTTTTGCAAGAAGCCGGACCGCAAATCCGGAGCAGAAAAACAGCGGCGAATTATACCGGCACCAGCTGAAAGTGCAATCAGTGCAAGCCTGTCGACAATAGTGGTGTGTTCAATTCCAGAATTTGCTCGCCATCAGTGATCTGCAGTTGCTGCTCATCCCGCCAGGCACTCCATTGCATGCCGGCCTTGAGCATGCTCAGGCACTGCGCGACAGTATCATCTGGTATTTCGCATACCTGCACATTGCTCTGATAGCGGTGATTGTTGAGAAACCGTGTAAGGCTTTGCGTATCCAGCATCAGCAGCACCTGGTCGCTTTGATGCGTAGCTTTTTGCAGCAGTTTGTCATTGGGGGCATCGACCTGACACCAAAGTTGATAATGTTGATGCTGATCTAGTAGATACAAATCAGGCCCTTTTGCCTGCTGTACCGCCAGTGCCGGTTGTAATTCGTATAAACAAAGCCAGGCTAATAAACGCCGGCTGAAGTGCTCGGCAGTTTCCGCCGGGAATGGAGACAAATAGTGCTTATCGTGATGAAACATCCGCGTCGCGGCGCTGTTATAAAACAGCTCAAGTTTGAGGACCTTCAGTTGCATCTGCATCGTACACCTCTTGCTGACTCTGCCAGTTGCTTCTTCAGTGTAGAAGCTATCTGCAATTGATGCATAACCCATGCACAATCCACAATTCATGGGTTCGTTTTCTTGCCAGACAGCCTCGCTGCTATGAAACGACCAGAACCGCGGTTTAAATAGATTGAGACTTCAAAGGATAAACCGTAAAATGTTATATCATCACAGTCATTCCAGAGAATATGCCTATGTCATTTCGTCTCTCTCCACTGCAACTGGCAATCGCCATCACTTTCCTTTCTGCGTCGGCGCAAGCCGCCGATCTGATGGTTACCGGTAAAATCACTGCTGACAACGGCCAACCGGTCAAAAATGCCAAAGTGCATGTCCATGGCCGCCAACAATATGTCTACACCAATGCTGCCGGTGAATTTCAGTTAAATGCTGCCAATGGGGCTGAGCTGCACATTGCAGCCAAAGGTTTTAACGATCAATTCGTCAAAGTAGAAACCGCTGATCTGAATGTATCGCTGACGAAAGGGACGATCGAACATTTACGGGTATCCGCTGCAGGCCTGCATCACTACGACTTAGAGATGGCGCAACCCGCCTCAGTCCTCAGTGGCGAAGCGCTGACCCGTCGTCAGGAGCCGACCATCGGCGAAACTCTGAAATTCACCCCGGGTGTGCACAGTAATTATTATGGCCCGGTCGCTGCTGCGCCGGTGATCAGGGGCTTAGATGGCCCGCGGGTCAAAGTCCTCAGCAATGGACTCGACAGTGCCGATGTGTCGCGCGTTGGCCCAGACCATGCAATTTCCGCCGACGCCATTACCACAGAACAAATCGAAGTCCTACGTGGCCCGGCCACGCTGTTATACGGTAGCGGCGCTATTGGTGGCGTGGTGAATCTTGTCGACAACCGGATCCCGCGTCAGATGCGCAGCCCACAAACAGTGATTGACGCCAAATACAACAGTGTCGCCAATGAAAGAACCGCGGCGCTGGCGCATGATGGCAGTCAGGACGAATTTGCCTGGCATTTGGATGGTTACGATCGCCAAACTGATAACTTCGATACGCCGACCTTTACCAATGATGAAGGTGAAACCTTAAACCAAATTGCCAATAGTCAACTCGATAATCAGGGCTTTAACCTTGGCGGCAGCTGGGTGACCAAAGATGGTCTCATCGGTGTGTCGTATGGCCGGATCAACAGCCAGTATGGTATTCCGGGGCACCACCACCACGGTGAAGAGGAAGAATCTGCAGAAGATCATGCTGACGAAGGCGTCTACGCCGATCTGACGCAAAATCGTTACGGCCTGGCTGCTGAATGGTATGCGCCGATCAAAGGTATTGAAACTGTTGCGCTGCAGAGTGCTTACACCGATTATCAACACGCTGAAGTTGAAGGCGGCGTGCCAGGCACCCGTTTTGAAAATGACAGCCTGGAAAACCGCCTCAGCATCGAACATAGCGACTTCCTCGGTTGGCATGGTCTGGTGGGTTTCCATCAGCAGCAAAGTGATTTTGCCGCGACCGGCGAAGAAGCCTTTACGCCAGCCACGGATACCAACAGTAACGCGCTGTTTATCCTTGAAGAAAAATCCTTTGGCGATCTGCAATGGCAACTTGGCGCAAGGCTCGAGCGTGTCAGCCATACCCCGCGCAATAGCGACGTCATCACGCCTCACGATGAAGAAGAGGAAGAACACGAAGAACTGTTGCTGACAAAATACGCAGCGAACGCTGCCAGTGTTTCTTCCGGACTGGTCTGGCAGTTTGTACCTGGCTATCAGTGGTCATTGCAACTCAGCCATTCAGCGCGGGCACCGGGTGCCAGCGAACTCTTCGCCAACGGCCTGCATATCGCCACTCAGGGCTATGAGCTCGGCTTAGGTTATGAACTTAGTGCAGATGGCGACATTCACTTCCACCCGGATGCTGTTGCCAAAGAAGTCGCTAATAACATTGACCTTGGTTTCGCGAAGACCAAAGGCGACCTGACATTTAGTTATAACTTCTTCCTGAACCAGGTTGATGATTTTGTTTATCAGGCCAATACCGGCCTGACCATGGCGCAACTGCATGCACATGAAGAACACGAAGGTGAAGCTGAAGATGAGCATGCGCATGATGACTTCACGGTCTACCAGTACCGCCAGGCCGATGCCAGGCTCTATGGCGCTGAATTTGCACTCACCTGGCGTTTCGCGCCGGCGCAGCAGCTGGAATTTTTTGCCGACAGCGTACAGGCTGAGCTCAAATCCGGTGGCGACCTGCCGCGCACGCCGCCGATGAAAGCCGGTGTCGGCTATCAGTATCAGGGTGAAAACTGGTCCGGGCAATTTGGCCTGACGCATTACGCCAAACAAGACAAAATTGCGGTCGATGAAACAGTTACCGCTGGTTATACCTTGGTCGATGCAAATGTCAGCTACGACTTTGATTTATCAGCGCTGGATTTAACTGCTTATCTGAAAGCGACCAACCTGACGGATAAACTGGGCTTTGTGCATAGCTCTTTTGTCAAAGAAGACGTGCCATTGCCGGGCCGCTCCATCGCTTTGGGCCTGACCGCCCGCTTCTGATTCGGTTTCAGACAGAAAAACGGCAGCTTTTGCTGCCGTTTTTTATGAATCTAAGACCCAAATTCTGACCCAAATTCTGGTCCAAATTCTTGGCCAGAAATCTCTGGGCCTAACTCATGCTGTGCAAGCCCAGCTTGTTACCAGCGACATCGAGGAACATGCCGATAAAGCCGTGTTCGCCAATCGACATTTTCTCCACCAGCACAGTGCCACCAGCGGCAGCGATTTTCTCCAGCTGCGCACTCACTTCAGCGCAGCCAAAATAGATGGTCACGCCGACAGTGGCTGGTTCCGCGTCCGGTCCCTGCACTAAAGCGCCGGCCGAACCTGGTTTACTGTGGTCTGCAGCAAACATCGCCATTCTGTAGGGCGGCATATCCAAGGCTTCAAACTCAAACCCAAAGGCTTGCTGGAAAAACTGCTGATTCTTTTCAAGATCTGGTGATGGGATCTCAAACCAGCCAACCGGATTGTATTCAATACTCATGTCTTGCACTCCTGGCAGAAAAAAAGCTCCGCTGCTAACACTAGCAGCCGCCATCATTTCTGCCAGCGCGTTCGTCACATCTGGCTAAAGCATTGAATAGAATCAATAAACACAAGGCTTTTACTACATCAGTTGCAACAATGCCTGCAGCGGATGCTTCGGTTTAAAGCCTTCATAACGCTTGACCTGACTGCGGCAAGAAAAGCCGGTGACGAGCAGTAAGTCTGGCGCGGTGTGCCGAACCGGCGCAGCCCAGCTTAAATCGAATAAGGCCCGGCTATTGGCCTGATTTTGCGCTTCGTGGCCGTATGTGCCCGCCATACCGCAACAACCGGTCGCCACTACCTGAATGGACAAACCGGCCTGTTGGAAGATCTGCTGCCAGCTCTTTTCTGTTGCCGGCAATGCGGTTTTTTCGGTGCAGTGTGCCAGCAGCTTAAAGACACCAGAACTGTGCAGCTGAGGCATTGGCTGGCCAACCAGCCATTCATGCAACAACTTCACCTGATAGTCACCACGCCGTTCGCCCAGAGCTTTGACATACTCGTCGCGATACACCAATACCAGTGAAGCATCCAGGCCCAGCAGTGGCGCGCCGAGTGTGCTGACCTGCTGCAGGAATTCGCTGGCAGTTTGTGCCGTCGCGGCAAATTCCCGTAAGAAGCCTTTGACGTGTTGCGGTTTGCCGTTGGGCAAAAATGGCAGCAGTACCGGGTCAAAACCGAGTTTACGCAACAGCGCCATGGCATCAGCGACCAAATCTGCTTCATAAAAGCTGGTAAATGGGTCTTGTACTAACAGTACTAGCTTGGCTTTGTCTGCAGCTGATAAGGCTTGTAACGCGGCTAAATCAAAGGCGCGATACTGTTGCACCCGTTGTGTCAGTACCGGCGTCGAAAGCAATGGTGTATCGACATACCCCACCACCTTTTTCAGCAACCAGGCGACTGGGGCCAGTTTCACTACACTATTGACCAGCCTTGGCGCTTTGGCCAAGACAGGGGCTGAGCGTTCAATATTGCCGACAATATAGTCTTTCAGCGGTCGCAAATAACGACTGTGGTAGAGCTGAATAAAACGGGCACGGAAAGATGGCACATCAACTTTGATTGGGCACTGACCAGCACAGGCTTTACAGGCCAGACAACCTTCCATCGCTTCCATCACTTCATGCGAGAAATCGGCTTCACCGCGCCATTTGCCGACGGTATTCTGCACTTTTTGCAGTAAACCGGCCGGGCCACTGCTGGCTTGCAACAACTGTTGTTCCTGCGCCAGCACGTCGACGCCTTGTTTTTGCATCAGCCGTAGCCTCTCGCGCATCAGACCGGCCCGACCTTTGGGGCTATGGCGCCGATCTTTGGTGACCTTACTGGACGGACACATTGGCGAGTTTTCTTCATAGTTAAAGCACAGCCCATTGCCGTTACAGCTGGTCGCCGCTTCAAAACTTTGTCGCACGACTGTCGGGATCTGACGGTCGAAATAGGCCCGTTTCTGGCCGTCGACACTGACCAGTTGGTCCTGACTTTGCCACGGCGTACAGATTTTGCCCGGGTTCATCCGGTTCAGCGGGTCAAACACGCCTTTGATTTTGCGCAGTTCGGCAAACAGTTCTTCACCAAAAAATGCCGGGCCGTACTCGCTGCGATAGCCCTTGCCGTGCTCACCCCACATCAGACCGCCATATTTGGCGGTTAGTGCAACCACCTGATCGGAGATAGTCCGCATCAGCGCTTCCTGACCCGGCTCGCATAAATCCAGCGCCGGGCGCACGTGTAAAACGCCGGCATCGACATGACCGAACATGCCGTAACTCAAGCCATGGCTATCAAGTAAAGCGCGGAACTCCATAATAAAATCGGCCAGATTTTCTGGCGGCACTGCAGTATCTTCGGTGAAAGGCACTGGTTTTTGTGACCCTTTGGCATTCCCCAATAAGCCCACAGCTTTTTTGCGCATGGCATAAATCTGCAGGATAGCCTGCGGGTCATAGGTCAGCTGGTAACCTATGATGCCGCTTTCACCATTGTCGAGCGCGGCTTGCAGCCGCTCTTCAAGATGCGCGACTTTTTCTGCCATGCCGGCATCGTCTTCATCATTGAATTCCACCATGTTCAGGCCGAGCATGTCCTGGCC
>JAIXSW010000093.1 GCA_027484495.1 Gammaproteobacteria bacterium | reverse complement strand
CATCTTCGGCTGTAACCAGCACAAACCCTTCTTCATCGGTCAGGATCCAGATCTGTTCCAGATCGGCGACTGCATTAATAAAATACTCGTAACGCTGTTCGGCATCGAGTTTAGTGATTTTTTGGATATCGTCCGGGGTCAGTGCGTATTCCATGCTGAATTACCTTTTATGTTTTTAGATACCACATGATGACGCAAAGCCGCGTTTGCAGCCAGTGCTTTGTCATGCAGCCGCTGTTACTGCTCTGATTTTAACCGCACCGGTGCGCCGAGATAACAGATGTCCAGCTTGCCGTTGCCTTTGTATTGATAAAACTCGTCAGCCCGCACCCGCCGCCGCTGCAGCATTTGCTGAAAATCAACGCTGTTGGTCAGTTGCTGCTGCAACGGTAACTGTTGTGCGACGGGCAGCTCTGTTCCTAAACGAGCACTGAGGATAGATCCACGACGTTGTTGCGCGCTGAGGATCCCGCCACTGGCTTTCTCACCGCGCGGCAGCAGATTTAGGTTTTCGGAGCCCCATACCACGCGGGCAAAAACATTCATATTTTGATCCAAATGCCGCGGCGCCTGCCCCTGCATAATGGCAAAGTCCGTGGTGGCACTGGCCGGATTGGCGTCACGCGCCATATTCACGACATTCGGGCAGTGCAGCAGCCATTCACGCCCCTTGGCGCGACCGACAGCAAAACCATAGTTAAAACCGGTTTCGTCAGCCAATAAATCTGCTTGCTGCACCTGAGTGTATCGATCGGTCGGACGGATCGGCCAACTGAATTCAGCCGGCAGTGCCGGATAAAGTTGTGGTTTTTGACTCGGGTGCAACTCGCCTTCCGGTAAGCCAGCCTGCAACACAAACTGGTCAATGACGCGATAAAATGGCAGGCCATCATAAAAGCGCTGTTGTACTAACTGGCGAAACCGTGCACTGGTCAAAGGCGTAAAAGCATCGGCCAGTTGCAGCACCACAGTGCCCTCTTTACCATCGGCGTCGCTGACCTGCAGATATACCAGTTGCTGCTGCGAAATGTCCTGCCAGGCGCTGTCAGCCTGCACTAGCTGAGAGATGCCAAGCAGCAATGCGCCACTCCAAAGTGTTAACACTCGCTGTGAAGGTAGAGCCATTAAACTAATCCTTTTAATAACGTATCCGCTGCCAGCAGTAACACGCCATAGCGCGTGCCTTTGGCAAGCAGTACCAGCGCCATAAACTGCCACAACGGATAACGCAGAATGCCGGCCACGACGGTCAGCGGATCACCAATCACCGGTAACCAGCTGAGTAAAATCGCATAAGGCCCAAATTTATAACTCCACTGCTGTGCACGCTGGATTTGCTCCGGGGATGCCGGAAACCAAGGTTTATGCTGAAATCGCCCGACCTGAGACCCCAGCCACCAATTCACCACAGAACCGGCGCAATTCGCACAGGTTGCGACCAGCCAAAGCAGCCACGGGCCGTAGCCTTGATACCACAAGGCGGCCAGAACCACTTCTGAACTGCCAGGCAGCAAAGTTGCAGACGTAAAAGCACTGAGCGCCAATAAGGCATAGCCCGATAGATCCCACACCGTTGCCAGTATCCTGCTACCACATCACGACAACCAGCCGCAGCCAGAACGCCCACAACACGACGCAGCTCAGCAAAAACAGGTTAAAGCGCATCCGCACCTGATTGCTGGTGACATGCACCAGACTATGCAAAGTACGCAGCGCAACATAAACACCTGCCAGCAGCACAAACACCAAATCGGCCTGTCCCTGCTGCAGAACAGCCAGCACTCCGACGAAAAATAACACTGGCATCTGTAACAGGTTGTCGAAATTGCGACTGGCAGTAATGACTCTTTCATTGGCGCCAGCTAAATCCATGGTACGAAAGGCGCTTAAATGAATTTCACGGTTTCGTGCCGCAGCAAAACGGCGCCGCCCCATCAACAGCATGACACCGCTGGTCAGCACCACCTGCAGAAACATAATTAATACCAGATACTTATCCATAGACCCTCTCCTGTAGTTGCCATTAGCCTAATCCATTCAGCACGACGAAACCATACGGCTGCGTTAAATCGTCATCTGGTTGCCATCTGCCTGCAATCCAATACTGACATCTTGGGTCTGGCCACCGGCTTTGGGTATACTGGCGTTTTTCCGACGCGGAGTCTGCCTGATGGCGCAGCTGTATTTTTATTATTCGGCGATGAATGCCGGCAAATCGACGGCCTTATTGCAAAGTGCTTATAACTATCAGGAACGCGGGATGCAAGCGGCCATTTTCACGGCGGCGTTTGACGACCGTTTTGGCCTTGGCAAAGTCAGCTCACGTATTGGCTTGTCGATGGACGCTTTGTTGTTCGACGAAGAACTGGATTTTGTTGCTCGTTGCCAACAACTGCGTGACTCGCTGGGCCGGCTTGATTGTGTGTTGATCGATGAGGCGCAGTTTCTGAGCAAGGCGCAAGTCCGTCAGCTGACCGATGTCGTCGACCAGCTGGATATCCCGGTGCTGGCGTTTGGCCTTCGCACCGACTTTATCGGTGAAACCTTTGCCGGTAGCCAGGCGTTACTCGCCTGGGCTGATAAGTTAATTGAATTAAAAACCATCTGTCATTGTGGCCGTAAGGCCAACTTCGTCGTGCGGCTGGACGCTGACGGCAATGCGGCGCGCGCCGGTTCGCAGGTCGAGATCGGCGGCAATGATCGATATGTCTCAATGTGCCGGCTGCATTTCAAGGAGCTGGTCTGGTAACAAGGAACAGGCATGCGGCTGTTATATGGCGTACAGGCGACAGGCAACGGTCACATCAGCAGAGCGCGGGCCATGCAACAGGCGTTGGCTCCGCTTGATATTCAGGTCGATTTCTTATTCAGTGGCAGGCCTGTTGGTCAGTTGTTTGACATGGCCGCCTTTGGTAACTATCAGTGGCGACCAGGGCTGAGTTTTGTCAGCAAAGCCGGCAAAATCAGTCATTGGCATACCTGGCAACAGGCAGACCTTCGCCAGTTATGGCGAGACGTCCATCAGCTGGAAACCCGTCGTTATGATCTGGTGCTGACAGATTTCGAACCTGTCACTGCCTGGGCCGCCCGCCGCCAAGGCACACCGGTGATTGCGCTCGGCCATCAGTATGCACTGAACCCGCCAACGCCGCTGTGTGGAATGGACTGGTTTCAACGCAGCTTGCTCTCATACTTTGCACCAGCGCGACACAGTATCGGCTTACACTGGCATCACTTTGGTTACCAGCCCCAGCAAAACCGGCTGATTTTACCGCCGATCGTTGACTTGCCAACCCACAGCGATGGTGTTGACGACGCTGACACGGTATTAGTGTATTTGCCTTTTGAAGATCCGAATGATGTCCTGACATGGCTGGCGCCATTACAACAGTATAAGTTCAGGATCTATGGCGCTGGTCTACCAACGAACACACTGCAACATCTGCAATTCTGCCCGCCTTCAGTCCATGCATTTAAACAAGATTTAATCCGCGCAGCTGCAGTGATCAGCAATGCTGGTTTTGAATTGATCAGCGAAGCGCTGCAACTGGGAAAGCGGATCATGGTAAAACCATTACTTGGACAACCGGAGCAACGCAGCAATGCGCTGGCATTACAGCAACTTGGGCTGGCCTTTGCACAGAATCAGCTCAGCAGCCAGTGTATCGTTCAGTTTTTGACCACGTATCAGCCAACACAATCAGTACGTTATCCTGATGTCGCAGCGGCGATTGCACAATGGCTGGTCAAAGGTGATTGGTATGACCATGCTGCACTACAGCAGTTATGGCAGAAGGTTTTATTTCAACAAAAGGACGTTTGCGCCGATCTTCCCGATGCCCGGCGGGCGCAAACCACTATGGGTCTCACTTAATCAGGCCTGATGCAACACAACAGGCCTGCATCATCGAACTGTAAAGGCCGGTCTAGCTCAATCTGGCCATCGCGACCGGTAACTCGGTCAGCTCAGCAACTTTAACCGGAAACTTATCTACCGGATGCAGCACAGGCTGCAAGTCAACCAGATCACAGACCGCACTGCTATGACTAAACCCTGTTGGCGCTTCGGTGATCAATTGCACAATACGTTCTACGGCAAAATGGTCGCAATGATGTTCGAGCTGGCGCAATAATTCCGCCATGTCCTTCCAATTCAACGACACTTCATTGGCGGCCATAATGCGCGGATGAGCGGTCTGCCGTACGTTTTCGCCAATCAGCAACTCTTCATACAATTTCTCTCCGGGACGCAGACCGGAGAAACAAATTTCGATATCGCCATCCGGATGTTGCGTGTCTTTAACTTCAAGCCCCATCAGGTGCACCATGCGCCGCGCCAGATCTGCGATACGCACAGGTTCGCCCATATCAAGCACAAACACATCCCCGCCCTTGCCCATGGCTCCTGCCTGGATCACCAGCTGTGCAGCTTCAGGGATCGTCATGAAATAGCGGATAATCTCTGGGTGTGTAACGGTGATAGGACCGCCATTGCGGATTTGTTCGCGAAACAGCGGGACAACTGAACCAGAGGACCCCAACACATTACCAAACCGCACCATGCAAAAGCGTGTGCGGTTTTGTCTGATCGCCAGTCCTTGCAACACCAACTCAGCCAAACGTTTAGAAGCGCCCATAATATTGGTTGGACGTACCGCTTTGTCCGTGGAGATCAACACAAAGGTTTCCACACCTGCCGCCACAGCCGCTTCAGCAGCCCGCCAGGTACCAAACACATTGTTAAATACACCTTCAACCACGTTATATTCAACCAAAGGGACGTGCTTGTATGCAGCTGCATGGTAGACCGTCTGCACGCCGAACTTAGCCATAACGGCCTGCACACGTGCTTGCTTTTGCACGTTGCCCAACACAGGCTTTAATTCAACGTCGAGTTTTTCGTCCTGTACCAATGCCCGCAGTTCCTGTTCGATGCTGTACAGTGCAAACTCTGACAGTTCAAACAACACCAGCGCCTTTGGTTCATATTGCACGATCTGACGGCACAATTCGGAACCGATCGACCCACCGGCACCAGTAACCATCACCACTTTATCTTTAATATTGGCATGCATCAGTTTGAGCTTAGGCTCGACCGGATCACGGCCTAACAAATCTTCAATCCGGACATCCTGCAGCTCATCAATCCGCATCGAACCGTCAACAATATCGCTCATGCCCGGAACTGTCTGCACCGGAATTGGCATATTGCCTAAGCT
>JAIXSW010000470.1 GCA_027484495.1 Gammaproteobacteria bacterium | reverse complement strand
TACCCGCTGTTCGCCGCTGTTCACGCTAAAATCCGGATCAACTAAATCAGCGGTGAGCGCATTGAGCCGCTGCAACCGAAACAGCGCCACACTGCCGTGAAAGTCACCGGCGGCCAGCCTCAAGCCAATTTCCTGCTGCGCTGATTCTTCCGGTTTTAACGCAGCACCGCTGCGGCTGCGGGCAGCGGCACTGCTTTCCAAATCAAAGCCGGTGTTATGGCCGGCAAACAAGGTGAACTGATCATTAAGCTGATAGGTTAAGCCCAGTTGCCAGATGGTCGCCGACACCGGCACATAATCGGTCACGGCTTGCCAGTTGCCATTGCCGGCTTTGCTGTCGGTATAACGCACGGCGCCAATCAATTGCAGCTGCTCTGTCAGGCGCAGCTGATCCTGCAGATACCAGGCATCTGCATCGAGGTTGTAAGCATTATCAAAAGCAAAATCGAGCACCGGTGCGACGCGGTCGTATTGATAGACCGGTTGCTGCACATTGATGGGCGCCAGTGAGCCGGCGCGGATATTTGACTGGGTAAAACGGCCGCGCTCCCAGCTGCCTTCATAACCGAGCAACAGCTGATGTTCGAAGCCGCCGGTGTTCAGTTTGCCGCTTAAATCCAACTGCGCGATGCTGTAGTCATCGTCTTCGCGGCCCTGGCGGCCATTGCGGTTAATCAGCTGCGGCGATCCGGCGACCGGCGCGCGCAGGTTTACCTGCCCAAACACTGTATTAAACTGCTGATATTGCAGGCGCGGTGTTAAGGTCCAATCGTCGTTTAAACGAATATCGGCCCAGTATTGCCACAAAGGCGCAAAGGAGCGCAGGTTGGTAAAACCGGGTTCCCCCAGTTGCAGACTGCTGTCGAGTGCGTCTGCATCCTGATCCGGCAACACCAGTGACACTGGTAAGCCCGGATATCGCGTGGTTTCGCGGCTGACATATTCCGCCACCAGATGGCCGGTCACACGCTCGCCCAATGTATGCACCAGCGCCAGACCAAAGTTATTGCGGTCCATCGGCTGGCGGTCGACAAAAGTATCGGAACGTTCCAGCTCGCCGGTCAGTCGCAGCGCCACATTTTGCGTGCCGGCCTCGCTTAATTGCAGGCTATGGTCAAAGTTCAGCGCTTTTTGGCTGAAACTGCCAAGGCGCAACGACGCACCGCCGCTTTGATCGGCATCCGGCATTTTACTGACCAGATTAATCACGCCGCCGACGGCAGACTGACCATACAACACACCAGACGGCCCTTTTAATACTTCCAGCCGTTCGATGCTGTTCAGCGCCGAGGCATCGACATCTTCAAAATAACGCTGGCGCATGCCGTTACGCATCTGGTCAGCCATAAAACCACGAATTTTCAGACTAAAGGACTGATAAGGCCCCACGCGCGAATATCCCGGATTGGCGCCCGGCACATCGCGTAACAAGTCGCCCACCGACACCAGCCCTTGCGCCCGCAGGCTATCGACATCAAGCAACTGCACACTTTGTGGCAGCTCTTTCAGTAAAATGCCCGACTTGCTGCCAAAAGTATCAGTTTGTTTTTCGCCATAAACAGTCAGACGTTCGACCTGCGCTTTAAGCGCACTGTCGGCATCGGGCAAGTCAGTGGTAACAAGCTCGGCGGCCTGCAGCCCCCCCACCGGCAATACAGCAGCAAGCAACAGGGCTAAACGAGTACGTGGGAAAGGCGTGGAAGCGTGTCGGAATTGCATGAAATTTCACCATTAAATCAACAGACTAGAATGGTGTTATTTTTTCATAAGCAACAGCCGCCGCCACTGTGACAAATTGTCGCAGCAGTGGCGCGAAGCGAGAATTGACCGGCTCAGAGCCTGTCAGTGCGTATCGATATGAACAACCGCCGGCTGATAATCAGTCATCTGCAGCAGCTTGGTGATACCGTCGATTTTGTCTTCTGCGTGATGATTGACGTACAACAGCGTCGACTCGCCGCTGCGGGCCAATACACTCAACAGCGCCAGCACTTTAAGCCGGTTCAGCTCGTCGAGGCCATTACAGGGTTCGTCTAAAATCAGCAGCGTCGGGTGTTTCACCATGGCGCGGACAATCAGCACCAGCCGCTGGTCGCCAAAAGACAGCGACTGGAACGAGTCTTTGGCTTTTGCTTCAAGGCCAATTAACGCCAGCCACTCCAGCGCCAGCTTGATTTGTAACGCCGACGGCTGGTCATACAAACCAATGCTGTCATAAAAACCAGAGAGCACGACATGCAGCACCGGGCAGCCCACCCGGTATTGCAGCTGCAGGCTGTTCGACACCAAGCCCAGATGTTGCTTGATATCCCAGATACTCTCGCCGCTGCCACGCTGATAACCAAACACCTGTAAATCGTTGGTGTAACAATGCGGATTGTCGCCACTCAGCATCTGCAGCAAACAGGTTTTACCCGAACCGTTCGGCCCGGTAATTTGCCAGTGTTCACCGCGGTTGATTTGCCAGTCGAGACCTTGAAAAATCACCCGGTCGCCATACTGCACTTTGCCCTGACGCAACCGCACCAAGATCTGCTGCGCCTGGTTATGTTCTGCCAGCGCCGGTGTAAAACGGTCCCGATCTTTCGCCGGCAACGGGCCGGGTTCTTGTTGCAGCTGGCTCAGCTGCGCCAGTTCCGCCAGCTCCAGCGCGCTGATGCCGCTGTCGGCAGATTGCCACTGGATCTCACCATGCGCCAGATAGAGAATTTTTCGGATGAAAGCCGGCAATTCACTGAGCCGGTTCAGCACCAGCAGCAACGTCATACGCTGTTGCAACTCCGCCAGCAGCAGGTGCAGCGCCGCGCAGGCGTCTACATCGAGGCCATTAAAGGGCTCGTCCAGCACCAGCAGTTCGGGGTTTTGTAAGATAGCTCTGATTAACAATAACTTGCGGGTCTCACCGGTCGACAGCGCCAGAAATGCCGTGTCGAGCCGCTCTTGCAACCGCAGCATACCGGCCAGCTGCTGTAATTGCTGTTCTTGCGCGGCGGTCCACTCAGCATGGTCACGACAGATGATGTCACGGGCGCTGCTCGGTTCAACCTCGACATCGAGAATATCGGCATCGCCTTTGCGCCGCTCGGCTTCAATCAAGACCTGTTGTTGAGCCGTGCTGACCCAGCCGATGCGGGCCGGGAGCTGAGCCGTGCCTGCCAGCAGCTGTGCCTGACCGGCAAGCACGGCTGCAAGTGCAGACTTCCCGCTGCCATTAGCGCCAAACACCGCACAATGCTGACCGGCAGCGATCTGCAACTGAGTGATCCGCACCTGATGGGTCAGGCCCAATAAAAACCGGCATTGTTGAAAGGTCACCATCGAAACTGCTTACCTGCGCCATCACAATCAGAAAGCACCAGCTTACTGTGAAATGGCGCCAGACAACACTGCGAATTCATCCTGTCCTGCAGCCAAGCCGTCCATAGAGATAGATTAGTTACCCACCGGTTGCCCATCAGTCCGGCTAATCACAATAACAGCAGGTCTTGGCGGCAGTTTCGCATCAAAATCCGGCCAGCGCGTTGACGGCTGTTCAAAGCTGCTGCCGTCCGCCGGATGCTGTACCGAACAAAACAAATGCTGATCATCGGGCGTGAAAAATGGCCCGCAAATTTCAGATCCCAACGGCGCACGTAAAAAGCGTTTCATCAGCGCACGGGCGGCGCCGCTGACATCGGCAGCCCAAATGCCTTCGGCGATGCCAAAATCTTCTGCGCCGTCTGACGTGATCCAAATGCGGCCTTTGCTATCAAAAGCACAGTTATCCGGACAGGCCAGCCAGCTATTTTTGCCGGTTGCCGGGTGGTAGCTGGTACTCGGATCATCGCGCCGCCCGGCGAGCAAAAACATATCCCAGGCAAACACCGGCGCATTGTGGTCACCTTTGGGCGCGGTCATTTCGACAATTTGCCCGGCTTTATTCTGCGCGCGTGGATTGGCCGGTGAACGCTGCGCCGCGGTCCGATCGGCGTTTTTTGTCAACATCACATAGACAGCGCCATTGACCGGATTCACTTCGACATCTTCCGGTCGGTCCATTGGCGTCGCCCCCAATAAATCAGCCGCTTTACGCACATCAATGACGACATCGGCCTGACTGCGAAAGCCGTTGGCCAGCGTCAGCGGCCCTGTGCCGAACACCAGCGGCAACCAGGCCACAGTGCCATCCGCATCAAAACGGGCACAATACAAAGTGCCTTCGTCCAGCAATTGCAAATTGGCCGCGCGGTTAGCCGGTTGGTAGGTGTTGGCAGAGACAAACTTGTACAGGTACTCAAACTTCTGGTCGTCGCCCATGTAGGCCACAACCCGGCCATCGCTATTGATATACACATTGGCGCCTTCATGCTTGAAGCGGCCTAAAGCAGTGCGCTTTTTTGGCACAGAGCGCGGATCATAAGGGTCGATTTCAACAATCCACCCCATGTGGAAACTTTCGTTCGGCTGTTGGCGCAGATCCCAGCGCGGATAATGCGCCGACCAGCTTTTTTGCGGGGTTGCCGACATGCCAAACCGCTGCAGGCTGGCAGCTTCAGTGCTTTGGCTAAAATCGCCGCCGAACATCATGTCGATGTTTTCTTCACCGGTCAGCACTGTGCCCCAGGGCGTCACCCCACCGGCACAGTTGCCATAGGTCCCGAGCGTATGCACGCCATCTTGTGAGATCGCCGTTTTCAGCCGGGAACTGCCGGCGGCAGGCCCACTGATCTGCATCGGCGTCAGTGGCGTGATCCGGCGGGTATAGGCGGAATCTTTGCGCTGATGCCATTGGCCGTCACGCCATTCAATCTCCACCACAGACAAACCATGGGCCATGATATCGGTATCGGTTTGTGCTTTGTTCAGACTGACATCGTCAGGCGAGCCCGGCCACATCAGTTGCGGCACTGTGTATTCATGGTTCACCACCAACAAGCCATGCTTGGCGTTGGCAGTGCCTAACGGCAGCGGTAAAAACCCAATAAAGTCATTGTTATAACCAAATTGCTGCTGTTGCTTTTCGGCGGATTGATTTAAGGGATCAAACGCCGGACCGGCCGCAGATAACGGCTCGCCCCACTTCAGTAGGACCTGCGCTTTGTAACCGGCCGGGACTTCCAGATCCGGCGTCATTTCATGGCCGGTTTCGCGAAATGTCAGGCTCGATTGCACGCTGCCGGGTTTGGCATCAACGGCAAACACCGGTAAACCTGCAGTGACCGCGAGCAGACTGCTGCTTTGCAGAAATCGTCTTCTGGATAAACGTTGATTTAGTACTGCCCGGAAGTTTTCACTCATGCTGTGGCCCTGTTCTGACTTGCAATAAAATCCTGTCACTGAGCTGATGGAGCATTCACCGCTGGCGCCGCGCTGTCGCGTCACCAGGTCCATCAGCAGCAATGTGACAATATCACACTTTTATGACAATTCTACGGCGACGTTTCCGTGTCTGGAACAGGCGGGCTGCCACAAGGCCTGATAAAAATTTGCTCTATTTGCTGCGCTCCAACGTAAGGCCTATTACCGAAATGAATCATGAGATGACCAATGAAAGTGCTGCTGTTGCTGGCTGGGTGCGTCGCTCTGACGGGGTGTTCAGTGTTTGGCCAAAATAATGTCGAAAGTGCCCCTTATACGCTGTTAAAAGCGGACCACGCCTTACAGATTGAGGTGCGCAACTATGCATCGATAGTGCTGGTTTCAGCCGAGATGCCGGAAGGAAGCCGCAATACTGCGTTCAGAAAATTGTTTCGTTATATCAGTGGCGAAAACTATGGCGCAACGGCGATCTCGATGACGGCCCCGGTGCTGATGGCAGGCAATGCCGAAGTAAAGTCAGGTACCGAAATTTCAATGACAGCCCCGGTATTCATGGGCATGCAGGCGGGAAAATCGCAAATGTCATTTGTGATGCCAACAGAATTCACGCTGCAAAACACGCCAAAACCGAAAGATCCGACACTGCAAATCAGCGAACTGCGCAATTATCAGGTGGCTGCGATTCGATTCAGCGGGACACTCAGCGCAGGCAACGTCGCAGAGCATACGCAAATCTTACAGGACTGGTTAACAGCACAAGGTTATGTTGCGATCGGGGCGCCGCTGGAAGCCGGTTACAACGGCCCGATGACACTACCGATGTTACGCCGCAATGAGATCCTGATTGAAATTCAATAACATCAGATGCAGTCAGGCCCGTCGCAGCGCCTTCAGCCGCGCGGGCAACGCCGCTTGATTAATTTTCTGTAGCCACGAACTGCATAACCTCGGGACGGATGGGTAACCAAATCCGAAACGTACAGCCCTGACCTGCGACTGAGTCGACTTTAATCCAGCCGCCAAACTGCAACAATTGCTGCCTGACCGCTGACAGCCCGATACCACGCCCAGATAACACACTGACATCGTCTTTGGTCGATAAGGCGTCGGCAAAGACGAACTGCGCAAGCTCGGCGGGTGATAACTGCTGACTTTCGCTCTGCCCGACCAGCTCCAGCGCAACAGCTTTTTGCCGAACTTTTTCCAGCAGCAAGCCGCGGCCATTGTCGCGGATCAGCAGCTGCAATCCTTGCTCGCATCGCTGTAACTGACATTGAATGTCAGCAACCGCAGGTTTGCCATGAGCGATCCGCAATGCCGGTGGTTCGATGCCGTGATCAACCGCATTGCGAAACAAATGCACCAGCACCTGGAACAACGGCTGATAAAACTCCGCATCGACTCTGGGATCCTCGCCGGTTAATCTGATCGCTGACAATAGCTTGCCCTGTGACTGCGCCAGTATCTGCGCCATGTCAAAATGGGGCCGCAGCAAACTGCTAAAAGTCTGAAATTGAACGGCTTTGAGCTGCTGGGCCAGCCCAGAATGATGATGTTCCAGAAATTGCACCACATCTTGATGCAACTGGCGCGGCAGCGGTAAATGCGGATCTGTGTCGAATAAATGTGCCGGTAACTGGCGCTCTAACAGCTGTAAAGCGGCCTGGAGCTGACTATCAAGTAATTCGAATGGTACAGACTGCTGCGCAGAAGATTGCGCAGATGCACTTTCCAATTGGTTCTGTAAGCCATCTTCAATCTGATGTAACGCAGCCGGTAATGCAGGGCAGCGGATCTGCGCCAGCAAGCTTTTAAAGGTATGAATATGGCGATATAACCCGGTCAGGTCATCAGGCGTCATCAATGACTGCGAACGACTACCTGCGGTTTGCAAAAAATGCTGAAAACTCAGCAGCACCTGCCGAACCTCATCCGGATGATTTAACGCGTACACGATAAAAGCGGCTTGTTCTTGTTGTTGCTGCAAGGCCGCAGCTAATCTGGTTTTTTCCGTGATATCACTGAGGATCACCATCAGACTATCAGCGGTCAGCCGTTTATATTCGAGCTGATACAACCTGTCATGCAACGATAATTGTGCCGGCAACAAACTTAAAAAGGTGGTCACCATGGCCGGTGATTGGTCCGGTTGCAAGACTTCAGTCAGGACCTCGGTCAATAACGCATGCAAAGACGGCTGACTTTTGGCCAGTAAGTCAGCCACTGAGCCAGTCAGCGTATCGGTTTGGAAAATATGCAGACATTCTTTGCTAAAACTCGGCTGGATCTCCAGCGCGTCATTACAGGTTAAGAAGCCCTGCCCCGTGTTGTCCAGCAGTGTCTGCACCTTATGCAAATGGGTCTGATTCTCCAAATTCACCGCGCTGAGTTGCTGATGCATCTGTTGCAATGATGACAAGCTGTCACTGAGCGCCTGCGTCCGCTCCTGCACCTGCAACTCCAGCTGGCTGCGATACTGCTTTCTTTGCACCGCACTGGAAATATGTTGCGAGACAAAGTCCAGCAGCTTGCGTTCTTGCAGGGTATAACCGGGCTGCTCGTGATAAATCTGCACGACCAGTACTCCCATCACGCCCTGCTCGTCGCGCAGTGGGATCCCCAGCCAGCATTTGGCAATACTGCCAAACGTCGCTGCCAGCCCGGTTTTTTGTTCGATCTGCTGGCAATTGCCAAACAAGCTTTCGCCATGCTCGATCACCCACATGGTCCAACTGCCGGCCAGCCGCTGCGCCGGGATCATAGCGGTCGGTTCTGGCAGGTCTTTGTCCATCTCGTCAGCAAAATAGGCGAACTGCACACTTTGCTGTTGGGGATGATACAGCGCGACGTAAAAATTGCGGGCAAACATCAGGTTGCCGACGATTTGATGCACATGAAACAAAAAGGTATGCATGTCTTCATCGCCGGCAGCGAGCTCGTTAATGCTAAATAATGCCTTTTGAATGGCCTCGCTTTGAGTTTTTTCTTGCACCTCTTTTGCCAACACCTGATTGAGATTGGTCAGTTCCTGCAATGACGTCTGCTGGATTTTTAACAGTTCGGCCCGGGTCTGTGCTTGTTCCTGTTCCAGCGTTCTGGCTTTTAGCGCCAGGCCGCCAGATAACACGATCGCTTCTAAGATGACGCCTAAAAACAAAATATATTCTGTTAAGCCGGTTGCCGGGATCAACGCCACTGTTTTGGCAAACTGAATAAAACCACCGGCCAACAGAAATACTTTACCGAGAAAAAATAAGCGGGCACCGGCGATGTTATGGACAAAGGCCGCGCCGGCCAGCACAAACAGCAGCAATACCATCAATAGTGCATTCAGCATGGCGAGCATCATGGCCAGCTGATAATCCAGCCACACCGTCAGCAGCAAGGCCGCCGACAGCCAACTGCCCAGGCGCAAAATCCGCTGAAAAACAGCCGGCAATACCGCATGCTGAAAATACTGTCTGGCAAACAGGTAGCTGCTGATACTTACCAGATGTAACGTAAAGGGCAGCAGCCACAACAGGTCCCCACCGAGTTTTGCACTGAGATAAGTGCTGGCAATCCCGCTGACGGAGATAAAAACAAACAACAGCGCCGCCAGAAAGAGCAAATAGATGGCGTTTGCCGCTTCTCGTATCGACCAGGCGACAAACAAATTATAAAAAATCAGCAACGTCATCGTACCGATAATAAAACCATACCAAAGATGGTTATTGCGCTGTTCAGCGATAAATTCGCTTGCACTGATCAGATTGATGGGGACGGACAGACTGGTTTGACTTTCAATTCGGATCAGGTACCCGCTGACCTTGTCATGGTCGGGCGGCAAGGCGAAATAGTGACTGGTGCTGTATACCGAGCGGCTGGATGCAGGCAGTTTACTGCCGGTTTGCCCAAGTAATTGGACCTGGGATGCGGACTCAGCAAATGTGACGCCGTAAAACCGCGCGCTTTGTAAGAGCGGATAATCCAGATTCAGATAAAACTGGCCAGCGCCGGCCGGTAACGCAGTCTTTGGCTGCCACCATAACCAAAACACCGACTGGCTATAGCCGGCACTGAAATGCTTGCCGGGCAAGCGTTGAAACTGCCCCGCTTGAAACGCCTGCACTACATCGCCAGGCGCCATTTTTTTGCTCGGGTCTTCCAACATCTGAACACTGAAATCGGTCGCCGGCCCGGCGTGCAGCGGCAACGGCGAAAACGACAGCAGCAGCCCGCATAGCCCCCACAACAAGGCAATTCTGCGGACGATCTGCCGGCCTATCATGAGGCAACCAGACTGCCGAGCACAGCAGGTGAGATACAGTAAAAATCAAACACCCCAGCTTCGACGTTCAGGCTGGTTCTTTGGATCAGCACGTCGGAAATGCCTGGTTTTAACTTCACCGCACGCATTATCAGCGGCAAAGACAAATGAATTTCTTTATCGGCGACCGCCAGCGCCGCAGTCGCATTGCCACCGACCACATTGGCCATCTCGCCAAGCACGGCTTCCATCACATCGTCTGTCTCCGCCATCCCCAGCCCGGCGATTTCCCGCTGCATGAAATGCCACGCCAGTTTGTGATCAAACACAAAT
>JAIXSW010000069.1 GCA_027484495.1 Gammaproteobacteria bacterium | reverse complement strand
CGCCAACAAAATAATAGGCATCAAAGCGGCCTTCCTGATGCGACAGGTTTAAGTATTCAGCAGAGCGGAAGTCATAGCTGCCGTTGGCCCAGCTATTGCGCAGCACGCCGTAGCCTTTGCTCGACAGATAAAACGGCGCCGGACTTGGTCGGTCGCCTTCTTCCCAGCCGCCGGAATAAGAAATTTCCATGCTTTTGCCTTTGAATTCAAAAGCACCATTTTGCTGGCCACCGCCGTAAAAGCGCTCATCGGGCGTTGTGCTCAACGTTTGCACACTGTGCGCGCTGCCTTTGCTGTCACTCAGTTCCAGCGGTTGTAATTCCTGCACGATCAGCGTCTGATTGTCGGCTTTGTACAGCGCAAAAGTCAGCGGTTTTTTATAGATACGCAGTACCATCGCATTGGTGCTGACCAGCTGATAGTCACCCATATCTTTTTGTTGATAAGTGACCGGCGCATAGTCGGTTTTGATGACGATGGGGGCGGCTTTGCTGCCTTCGTCCGTCAGCTTGCCGTTCAAACCGGCGCGGATGCGCAATAAATCTGGTTTTAATAGTTGGATCTCAATGGCCACATTGGTATCTGTAGAAAGTTGCAGCAGCCCTGTTTGTTGCTGCAGCGTGGTCAGATTGCCTACCGGCGCAGCGATTACAGCGTGATTGAGCGACGCTGCGCTAAATAATGCGGTCAATAACACGGCCAGCGGACGTTTTGGAAAAATTGCAGCCAACATCAGCATTTCTGGTAATTCCTCAGATAGAAAATTGCCGCCCCAAGGGCGGCGTAGGCATCATTGCATGCTGCCCGAAAGCCGGGCAGCCTACAACTTGTTTACAACTGGCCATGCCAGCGTCGGGCTAGCAGCGAGGCATCAGAAGTTACCGCGCACACCAACCGCCACCTGGGTGCCAAAGCGTTCCAGATAGTTCACCTGATCCGGTTGTTTGACATAACCCCAATACCGCTCGTTGGTCAGGTTCGACACTTCGCTGTACACCGTCAGGTGTTCGTTGATGTCGTAGCTGGCGCTCGCATCGAGCTGGCCATAAGCCGCCGTCCAACTATCGCCACCCCAGTCGCCAGGGTAGCTGAGGAACTTGCTGCGCCAGTTGTACGCCAGTCGCGCCTGCACACCATATTTTTCGTAATACACCACCGCGTTGTAGGAGTCTTTCGACATCCCGGTGTACGACAGATTTTTCAGTTTAGGGTCGTCAAACTTGCTGTCGACATAGGTATAGTTCAGTTGGATACCAAAACCATCAAACGGCGACGGTAGCCATTGTTCCAGTGATTGTTGCCACGCTGCTTCTAAACCATTGATCTTGGCGCCGTATTGACCGGATGAGGCGTAAGTACCCCAGTAGTCGATGCCACCGAAGTTGATTTTGCCTTTTTTCGTTTCGATAAAAGCGTCGATGTCTTTGACAAAATATCCCAGTGCCAGCTGTGAACTGTCGGCCAGGTACCACTCCAACGTCACGTCATATTGCGTGGCGAGCTCAGGCGCCAGCCCCGGAAACCGCACGTCCAGCTGTGGCAAGCCATTGACCTTAGTACTGAAGTTGGGGGCGGCCCAGGGTTTGAGCTGGTCCAGACTTGGCCGGCTCATCACTTCTGCGGCCGACACGCGCAACTGTAAATCATCCTGCAGGCTTAGCTTAAAGTTCATGCTCGGTAACAGCTTGTTGTAGCTGCCTTCGTAACTGATGCGTTTCACAGTGCGCCAGTCGTTATTGGTTGGCTGACCGGCGCTATCTAATTGTAACTTGCTGAAGTCATAGGAATAACCTTCACTAGTGACGTCGGTTTTGCTTTGACGCAGACCCAGGTTCAGCGAGTAGGGCAGGCCAAACAGCGTGTCTTCAAAATTCGCCTGAATAAAAGCAGCGGTGACGGCTTCACTGACTTCAAAAGCGCCGGCCTGGTTCAGGCTGGCGACAATGCTCTTGTCAGCCGCTTCAGCGCTGATAGAACGGTAAAAGGCTAACAGTTTGTCGTAGTCAAAACTTGGCCACGGATTGGGCTGGATACTGTTTTCGCCGTCGAGGAAGTTGTCGAAATTCGGCGCGACAAACACCGATTTTGGAATACGGAACAGCTCAAAATCGCCTTGTTTAAATACCGAGCTGGCGTCAAAAGTGTATTTGTCCCGGGCCAGGTAAAAACCACCGCGACTGAACTGGCTGGCATTTTTTGACGAATATTCGCTGCGGCCTTTGCTTTGTTTGCCATAAGTCACGCCAAAATCCAGCTGTGTCAGCACTGAATCGTCGATTTTGTACTGACCGATTAACTTGGCTTCGTCGACTTTATCCGTCACGCCGGTGCCGCTGTTGTAACTGTAATGCGCACCGTAGGTCTGATCCGCATTCAGTGCCGGGGCAATCGTCACGTCCGGCAATTTATTGTTTTTGCTGTAGTCGATTTTGATTGAGTCAACAAAACCACGGGCGACGATAAAGCGGTTGTCGCCGTTGTTCTGATCTTTGGCTTCTGAGCTGGAGACATCGGCCGTGACACTGAGCGCGTCACTGAGTTGAAATTTGGCAT
>JAIXSW010000505.1 GCA_027484495.1 Gammaproteobacteria bacterium | reverse complement strand
TACAGCGCCGCCATTATTGCGTCGTTGTTGCTGTGGTTTATCTGGCAACTGAAGCTGCCGCAGCGACAGGCATTGCTGACATTGTGGGCCTCCGGGCTATTGCTGGACCTGTTGTTAACGCTCAGCGGCTTGTTCCGGTTTGATACGACCTTGCTGCCTTACTGGCTGGTATTGCTATGGGGCTGGTTCAGTCTGTTTTGGCTGATGCTGTTTTCGCGCTGGTTGCCAAGTCCGTTGTTAGTTGCACTATTTGGATTGGTTGGCGGGCCTCTGGCCTATTGGGGCGGCGCGCAGCTTAGCAGCAGCCTGCAAATCATGGATGGTGCTGAATTCTGGCTGGTTATGGCGCCAGCCTGGGCTGCATTGTTGCTATGGTCACGCCAGACGGAAGCGTGGTGGCAGCAATATCATCTGAACAGGAGCCGGAATCATGTTAGTTAATCGCTTGGTGCGCGGCCTGCTATTTGGCAGTGCTTTGTTCACTTTAATCCCTGCTCAGGCCACCGAGACGCCACTACAGACTGTCGGGCAGGGCCAGTTTAGCTATTTGTTCTGGGATCTGTACGAGGCGCGTTTAGCGACAGCGGATGGACAATTCAGCAACTACCAGCAGAACAAGCCGGTACTGCTGGAACTGACATATCAACGTGATATCAGCAAAGCGGATTTTGTCGAAGCGACACTGGATCAGTGGAAAGCGCAGCAAGGCTCCTTAGAATCACGGCATCAGGACTGGGCCAAACAATTGACCTTGTTGTGGCGTGATGTGAAAAAAGGCGACCGGCTGGCCTGCTTATACCGCGCCGATGGCCTGGTTGAATTCAGCTTTAATGGTCAGTCATTGGGCGTGGTGGCAGATCCGGCTTTTGGCGCTGAGTTTCTCGATATTTGGCTCGGCGCGAACACCACGGCGCCAAAATTGCGGCTGGCGTTACTGGGACAAAATAAAAACGGCAGCTAAAGCTGCCGTTTTTTGCAAAAACTATCCGCTACTTCTATTTTTTCTCAATAAAATTCAGCAGCTTGCTGGCAATAGCTGTGTTGTCCTGAAAACCGGCAAATTGCTGTGCGTCTTTGCCATAGGCCAGCACCGGCACATCAATCGCGGTGTGGGCGCCGCTGGTCCAGCCGGTATTGGAATACTTGTCGATCAGTTTTTTCGCCTGTTTGGCCAAAGGTTCCAGTAGATCAGCTTCAGCTTCCAGCACGTCTGCTTCTTTGCGCCAGTCTTTGGCCGCATAAACCGGCGCCAGCTGATTGATTTGTTGGCTCAGTGCCTGCCATTCGGTGTCGGTTAACTTCAGACCAGTTTGTGCCAGCCAGACCTGTTTCTGTTCGGCCGCTTTGGCTTTCACCAGTGATTTTGCCAGCACCGGGCCGGTTTGTTTCACTGCTTTGATCACATCGCGGTTCCAGGCATAAATGCCGTTCGCACCCAGTGACAGTCCGCCGGTTTCGTGGTCAGCGGTGATCACCAGTAAAGTGTCCGGATTGGCATCAACAAAAGCTTTGGCCGCTTTGATGGCGTTACCGAAATCATGCATTTCGGCCATGGCACAAGCCACATCGTTGGCATGGCCACACCAGTCAATCTGGCTGCCTTCAATCATCACAACAAAGCCTTTTTCTGCACCGCTCAGCAATGTCAGTGCTTTTTCGGTCATCTGCACCAGCGGCTGTTGCACCGGGTTGTCTAAAGTACTGGGGAAACCAACCGGCGCTAATAAGGCCAGTGCAGGTAACGATTTGATTTTACCGAAGTCCTGCCAGCTGTTGGCATACTGGTAGCCGGCTTGTTTAAACTGATTGGCCAGATGACGGTCTTTACGCTCGAAGTAGCTGGTGCCACCGCCAAACATCAGATCGGCGACAAATTTGCCATCGACTTTGTTGTCAAAATAGTCATTCGCAATTTCATCATAGGCTTTGCGGGTTTTGTTGTGCGCGACAAAAGCGGCCGGTGTCGCGTGGTTGATTTGCGCGGTGGCAACAATACCGGTGGCTTTGCCCTGATGCTTGGCGATCTCCAGCATCGTGGTCAGTTTATGGTGATCATGGTCAACGGCAATAGCCCCGTTGTAACTTTTAAACCGGGTCGACAGTGCGGTCGCGCCGGCAGCAGAATCCGTCACTATGGTGTCATCATCCGGGTATGTGGTGGCGACACCGACCCACAGTTCATCAAAAATAGTCGCTTCGACCGCTTTGGTTGCCGGGTCATCCATGTAATAACGGTACGCAGACAAATAAGCCGGCCCCATGCCGTCACCGATCATATAAATGATGTTTTTTGGTGCTGCCATCGCAGAGGCAGGCAGCAGAGCGGCCAATACAGCCAGAGAAAGTTTATTCATGATGGTTCGCCAGGGGTTGGGTTGGATAACTTAGACATTGGTGGAAACAGCGCCATTGTAGGGCTTTGCGTGTTGATTCGACAACAACTGCGATCAACGAAAGTCTGCATGCGGCAGGTGACAAAAACATGACCAGAAGAACTTTGCGGCCGCTCTTGCGTGACGCAAGTGTCTGACTTATTGTGCTATAACAAAATTTTCAGCGCTGCTGCAACTTTAGACGCAGTGGCTGGGTCGAACTTCTGCCGGTTTCTGTAAATGGTCCAGTTCGCGGAACCCGGCAGCAAAGCGCCCGGTGTTGGCTGGGTGTTAGTATCAAAATGCTGTGGCATGCTACAGCGGTAAACAAGGATCTGACGTCGTATGAAATTTATCCCGATCCTCTTCAGTTCAGTATTAGTGTTAGCTGGTTGTGCCAGTTATCCCGAACAAGTCCGGGTTGCCGATGAGGCGGCTCTGGTCAGTTTTCCCGCCACGATAAAAGCCGGTTTGACGCAAGGGCCAGCCCGATGGAGTGGTGTCATTGCCAAAGTGCAAAACAACAGCCAGAACACCAGGCTGGAAATCGTTTACTTCCCAAGTGGCGCGCATGGCCGGCCTTTAGTGGAGAAGAATACCGAAGGCCGTTTTGTCGCTTATGCCAAAGGCTTCCTCGATCCGGT
>JAIXSW010000268.1 GCA_027484495.1 Gammaproteobacteria bacterium | reverse complement strand
GCAAAAACTTCCGGCGATTGATGGAAGAGAACAGAAAAAACCTGCAGCAGCAAGGGGAGAGCGCGCTGCCGCAGGTCACAGGTTAAAATCACTCAGAACTGATACTTCACTTCAACGCCGGCGGTGCGTGGTGGGTTCAGTGACGTGATGGGCGTGCCGAGTACTGCTGCGGCAAAACCACCGATGCCGCCGGTCATTTCGTTGTCCGTCAGGTTTTTGCCAAACACTGCCACTTCCCAATGGTCGCTGTTGCTTTGCCAGCTGATGCGCGCATTGAGGTTTTTGCTGTCGGCAAAATAAGCCGGAATTTGTTTGGCAATGGCCAGCATGTCCGGGTCGTCGGCACGGGTGTTTTCTTCATAAACGTAGTCAACATGCACTTTCCATTGGCCGTCGCCAAAGGCCCAGTCTGGCGTCCAGTCGGCGGTCAGCGTGTAAGCATCGGCGCTGGAGTCTTTTTCGGTATCGGTGACTAAGTCGCCGTCGCCGTTATAAAACTGCTCCCAGCTGGATTCAGTTTTGCGGTATTCCGTGACCACACCCAGTTTCAGCGCGGGGGTCGCCTGCCAGTCAACAATCAGCTCCATACCACGAATATCCTGGTCGCCATTGATGATCAGCGGCACGGCAACGCCGTCGCCCGGCCTTTTACTGCTGACCGAGCGCTGGCGGTTGGTCAAGTCCATATTGTAAATCGAGGTTTGTACCCGCACGCTTTGCCACAGTTCAGCTTTGTAGCCTAACTCGATATTTGTGACTTCTTCCGGCGCGTAGGGATTGGCAGCAGATGTTGGGTCTAACGAATCATAACCACCTGATTTATAACCAGTTGAATAAGATAAAAACCACAGCTGATCTGCATCCGGCTGGAAGCGCACCACAGCACGGCCGGTCAGTTTGCTCCAGTCTTTGCTGGCTTTGAGATTCGTCACCAACGGGAATAAAAACTCGGTCAGGCTTGGCAGTGATGCGCCAAACGAGCGCTCGCGGATATCCCAGCTGAAGTCTTTTTCATCGCGGCTATAACGCAGGCCGGCGGTGAAGCCCCATTGGTCGTTGTACTGATAATCCACGTCGGAATAGATGCCGTAGGAGTTAAACACACCATTGTTGATGATGTCTTCACTCCACATTTTACCGGCGTTGGACGGGCCAAAAATCTCGGCAATCCCCAGACCGCCGCCAATCAGCTGATAGGTCAGGTCGCCGGTGGCGCTGATCGCAGCCGCCAGTTCAGGGCTGAATGGCTCAGCGCCTAACTGTTGCAGCAGACCAGCCACGGACGGGTCGACCATCGCCAGAATACTCAGCACGCTGGCCCAGTCCGCCGGTTTCCAGATATGGTCAATCGGCAGGCCCATCTGACCCAGTGCTTCAGCCGGTACGCCGGCTTGCATCAGCGCGCCGCCGAGCATCTGGTTCAGGTTATCGCTGGTCAGCCGCGCTATGGTATCGGCGGTGATATCCAGCGTGGTGGTCTGATGCACATGTTCTTTGCTGTAGGTGATGCCACCGACGTAATTCAGCTTGTCGTGGTTGTAGTTAATTTGCAGCTCGTTGTAGAAAATGTCGGAATCTTCGAAGTTAATGGTATCGAGATAACGGGTTTTATCGGCGGTGCCGTCGGCATCGTCACGGCCTGACACTTGCCATTGCCGCTTGCTGGAGATCAGTTTGCCGGACCAGTCGCTATTAAATTCATGATTGATTTTTAACGTCCAGGCGTCCATGTCGCGCCGCTCGTGGCCGTCTATCACATCGTTTTCGATGGTGCGGTCGAGCGGATTCATGCTGTAGGCGTAGGGGCTCAGGCCAATTGCCGGCGAATAACCCTGGTCCATGTCGTCGTAGTCGTAACTGAGCTGGATTTTGGTGCTTTGAGTGGGTGTCCACAGAGCGGCAGCGCGGGCGGCCTGATGGTTGGCGTTGCCGAGTTCTTCGCCGCGGTAATCTTGGTAGACGTTGTCGAGATAGCTGTCGCGCTGGTTCGACATCGCATTGATGCGGATCGCGAACTCGTCCGATAACGCGGTATTCGCCATGCCTTCAAACCGTTTTAAGCCATAGTCGCCGAGCGTACCTTTAACAAAGGCTTCGTCGCTTTGCTCTGGCCCGTTCGGCACCATGCTGACGACACCGGCCGCGGCGTTTTTACCAAACAAAGTCCCTTGCGGGCCTTTTAAAATTTCGATGCGCTGCATGTCAGCAAACAACACACTTTGTGCGGCCCGCGGCAGATACACGTCGTCGTAGAAAATCGCGACCGACGGGTCGCCGCCGGTACTGATATTGGAGCTCGACACGCCGCGCATCGTCGCAGTCGCCTGAGCGACGCCGTCTTTACTGAATTTAAAGCCCGGCGTGTAGTCAGCGATATCGCCGAGCAGCACCGAGTTGGTTTCTTCTAAATCTTTGGCGGATACCGAATCGATAGCCACCGGCACATCCATCAGGTTTTGCACCCGTTTTTGTGCCGTGACTGTCATCACTTCGATTGCTGAGTCAGCGTTTTTGTCGTTGTTTTGTTGCTCTAACGCGTTGCTGGCCTGGCTGTACAGCGCACTGCTGCAGACCAGGCCGATGTAAAACGCCAGGGGAGTCTTCCTGTGTTGCTTGTTCACACCTGTCATCTCTGTTCTCCGGATTATTTTAGTTATGGTCGGCAGATACCGGTCTGCCTTGGGGGCCGAAAAGGCGCCCGCAGACGCAGTTGTCGCTACGACAACAACGCCGTGACACCGGCTTTCCCGATAATATCGGTGTGCAGGTTGAACGCAACAGAGCCGCCGCCGGCTCCAGCTATTTGTAGCGAGGCCTGAAATGGCAGAACCATGGCGGCGGTTTGGCCGCTGGCAAATAGGGAAACTCAGACAGCACAAAGGTTACAGACAGGTTTTAGCCAGCACAGTCAGTCGGTTTCAGCAGCAATCAAACACGCTGAAATGCCGGTTTTGCGGCCCGATTTTGTACACTTTTGTACACTATTTTGTTTGCCGTGAACTGCCCGCCGACGCACCCTACAAACATCAAAAGCGCATCAGGAACTGATTCGGATCGCGCGGTGAATTCGCTGAACACATGCAGTATTGCATCGTCAGCGCAGTGATGACGGCACAGGAGTTGGCGTGAACATCTACAAATTTTGTTTCACTATGTTGTGGGCCTCTAGTGTGCTTGGTGCGGCTGGTGCTGCTGCGCAGGCTGTATTGCCGCTGTGCCAGAGCTGTCATCAGGCGGATGGCAGCGGCAACGCTGCGCTGCAGGCGCCGGCGCTGGCCGGTCAGCAGCAGGACTATTTACTGCGGCAGTTACAGCATTTTCAAAGCGGTTTGCGTGGTGCCCACCCACAAGACACGACGGGGGCGCAGATGCGGGCGGCTCTACCCACGAATTTATCCACAGACGAACTAACGGCGTTGGCCGGGCATTTTGCCAGGTTGCCGCTGCCGGCCAAAACCACGACGCAGCCAGCAGATCCGGTACAGGTCGACAAAGGCCGGCGCATTTACATCAATAGCTGCGGTGCTTGCCACGGTGCCAAAGCTGAGGGCGTTGCGGCACTGAAAGCGCCGTCGCTACACCAACTCGATGCGGCTTATTTAAGTCGTCAGCTTGAGTATTTCCGCACTGGCGTGCGCGGCAACGATAAAACCGACAAACCGGGCCGGCAGATGGCGATGATGGCGCGTACCCTTCCTGGCGAGCAGGAGATCACGCAGGTGATTGCCTATATCAGGTCTTTGCCATGAGTGATTTGTTATGAACAGCTGGCTGAGTCTTGCAGTTCTGTGCTGCGCAGTCCTATGTCAGTCGGTAGCTGTCGGCGCAGCGCCACGGCTGGCCGGTGCCGGTTTTACCGGCGAGGATTTTTCTGGCGTAGCACCTGCGCCAATTCAGCTGTCAACGCAGTGTCCACCCAGTTTTGAGCTGGTGGGCCAGCAGTGCAAGCTGGTGAATCTGTATCAGCAATATGATTCGTTGCAGAACAAAGGTGTCGGCGGCACTAAAACGGCGTTACCAGCCGCGCGCGATGGCTTTAGCCCGCAGCAAATTGACCTCGGCCGGTTCCTGTTTTTTGACCCGCTGTTATCTGCCAATAAACAACAAGCCTGCGCCAGCTGCCATCAGCCAGACAAAGGCTTTGCTGATGGCAAAGCCGTCAGTACCGGTGCTTTTGGTCAGCAGGGCAAACGCAGCGCACCAACTTTGTGGAATGTCGGCTTTTTGCAAAAACTGTTCTGGGACGGTCGCAGCCCCAGTCTGGAACAGCAAGCGGCCGGGCCTTTGTTTGCGCCCGATGAAATGGCCAATACGCCAGAAAAACTGCTGCATGATTTAAATGCCAATGCGGTGTATCCGCGTTTGTTTGCCGAGGCTTTTGCAAATAAAGGGCCGATTGAACTGCCGCAGATCGTTACGGCGCTCGCCGCTTTTCAAAGTTCGTTAATTTCTCTTAATAGCCGCTATGACCACTACGCGCACGGCTTTCATCAGGCGCTGAATGAGACTGAAATCAAAGGCATGAATGTGTTCCGTTCTTTTGTTGCGCGCTGCGCCGAGTGCCATACGCCGCCGCTATTTACCAATCAGCAAATCGCCGTGATTGGCACACCGGAGCCTGAAGGCAAACCTTTTGATGTGGGTGCCGGCACCACTGAGGAAACCGCCAAACTACGGGGTGGTTTTAAAGTGCCGACACTGCGCAATGTCGCGCTGACCGCGCCTTATATGCACTCAGGCCGTTTCGCCACTTTAGAAGAAGCGGCCGAGTTCTACAGCAAAGGTCGGGGCCACGCCGTGCCAAAAGGCGAGAAGCTGCTACTGCATTGGCATATCTGGGAACCCAAATTAAGCGCGGAAGAAAATCAGCAAATTGCTGCGTTTTTGCAGACCTTAACCGATCAAAGCCTGACCCCGCAGTTGCCGAAGCAGCTGCCATCCGGCTTGCCACTGCCGGCAGAAGTCAGACCGCAGCAGGCAGCAGAACAAGCATCGCAACAGACACAACAACAAACCACTGCGTGGACACCCACTTCAAGCACCACTGCATGGACACCCACTTCAAGCCAAACCACTGAAGCACCACTGCGTGGACACCCACTTCAAGCAACACAATCAGCCAAGGCTGCAACGTGGACACCCACACAAAACAACACAATCAGCCAAAGCGCAGAATTGGCGAAAAACGGGGAGCACAAATAATGAAAACGAACTGGATTTTGGCGGCGTTATTGCCGGTCACTTTGGCCGGTGGGTACTTATGGGGACAAAAACCGCAGGCGCCGGCGGCTGTGGTGCAAGAAGCCAGCCTGCAGGTCGCTGGCGCTGATTCCGGTGTAAGCAGCAATGCGAAGAAATCAGTGTTGCCCGATACGCCACCCGGCACAGTGCATCAGGTCAAACCCGGCATGCTGATTATGGATGCAGTGAAAGCAGCCGCCCCGGGTGATGTGATCCAGGTTTGGCCCGGTGACTATGTCGAAACGGTTTACATCGACAAAGACGGCATCCGCTTAAGCGGCGTTATTATTGACGGCAAAAGACCGCGGTTATTTGGTGAAGAGCGGCTCAACGACGCCATTTTGTATTCAGGCAATAACATCCTGATTGAGAACTTCCTGATCACCAAATACAAAGGCAATGGCATCATGGGCCAGGCCGGTAATAACTTTGAAATTCGCAATAACATCATCGACGACACCGGCGTGTACGGCATATTCCCGCAGCTCGGCGAAAACGGTCTGATTGAACACAATATTGTCTCCGGCATTGAAGATGCGGCGATTTATGTCGGTATGAGCGACCATATCCATGTCGCCAATAACGAAGTGTTCGACAGCGTCGCCGGTATCGAAATCGAGAACAGCCGCTATGCCGTGGTGGAGAATAACGTGGTGCACAACAACACCGGCGGCATTCTGGCCTTTGTTACGCCCGGCCTGCCAATTAAAGACACCCACACAGTCATTATCCGCAATAACTGGATCCGAAATAACAACACCGCCAACTTTGGTGCGCCGGGTTCAATGGTGTCGGGCATTCCGGCCGGCACCGGTATTCTGATCATGGCTGCGGATAATGTGATCGTTGAAGACAACCTGATCGTTGATAACAAAGTGGCCGGCATTATTATTACTGACCATGAAAATGCGCCCAATGCCTCGTTAGATCCGGAATCAGACCCGACGCCGGACAAAATCCAACTCCTGAATAACCTGATGTATCACAACGGTTTTGACACTATCTCTGAAGCCAAAGTGCTACTCGGTGCAGAACTGAAACAAGGCGAGCCGGATATTGTACGGGTCGGTAAAGTGACACAAAGCTGTATCGCCAACCCGGAGCGTTATGTCACGGCAGGCGTCGGCGACTGGCCAGCCTGTAGTTTCACCAACACTGATACGGTTGTCAGTTATTTACTGGAAACACCGGCCGCGCCGCGCAACACCGCAACTGCTGACAAAGGCAAATACGCTTATCTTGGCATCTGTACCGGCTGCCACGCCTACACCGGCCGCCTGATTGGCCCACCGGTGCAAGTGATCCAATCGCTGTACATGGATGACCCGCAGGCGTTGGCCAACTTTATCGCCAACCCGGTGAAAAAACGCGAAGACTACCCGGCGATGCCAAAACAGGATTACCTCGACGCCGAAACCCGGCTGGCGGTGGCGAAATATATGCTGAGTGTGGAGAAGTAGGGGGCCGAGGATTTCAGACAGGGCGTGCTTTTGCATGCCCTTTTTTATGGACATTAAAATTATAGTGGGCGCCTGGTCGTCACAAGATGGCGGGGTGTAGTGCTCTACTAATTAAAACAGTTATTTAGGTGGGTGTCCTACAAGTGTTCTGCTAATTAAAACAGTTATTTAGGTGGGTGTCCTGCGAGTGCCCTCGGGTGGGTGTCCTGCGAGTGCTGCTCGGGTGGGTGTCCTCGGAATGGCGCTCGGATGGATGTCCTCGGAATGGCGGAATAGCATCAGGTGGGTGTCCTTGGAATGCCGGAATGCCGGAATGGCGGAATGGCATCAGGTGGGTGTCCTTGGAATGCCACTAATTAAAACAGTTATTTAGCTGGGTGTCCTACAAGTATTCTGCTTTGGGTGGGTGTCCTACAAGTGCTCACAAGTATTCTGCTTTGGGTGGGTGTCCTGCGAGTGCTCGCTCGGATGGATGTCCTCGGAATGGCGGAATAGCATCAGGTGGGTGTCCTTGGAATGTCAGGTGGGTGTCCTTGGAATGCATGCCCTTGGAATGCATTTGCATGCTCTTTTTTTAGCAATGGACGGTGATCTGGAATGTGCCAATTGCGGACTTTGGCAACACCCCGTGTGCGACACCCGGTGGGTTTCGCTTCGCTCTACCCACCCTACGATCCAGCTGCCCGAGCGTAGGGAGCAATGAGAGAAGCGAATTGCACCTTCGATACCCGTCACAGCATCAAACAGCCTGAACGGAATGTCTGCAACTCGCTTAAATCAGCCATCCCAAACGCCACCAAAGCCAACATCGGCAGCCGCGGAGCGAACGGGCGAACATGGTGGTGGCGGTGCTGGCTTTGCCGCGACAAACGATCTCGAAGCGAAGTTGAAAACGAGACAAAGACTCAACAATTGCCCATCAGAACCATCATCACGCCGTCAAAGTCTGCCGCAGTTTGATCAGCTGCTCGCGAAGCGCCTCAATCTCTGTCAACGTACTGCCGCAATTGAGCGCGATATGTTGATTTATTTTCACCGCTTCCTGCTGCATCGCGCGGCCGGCGTCGGTGAGACGGATCTCCAGCGTACGTTCGCTGTGTGGGCTGCGGGCACGAATGAGTAAACCCATTTCCTGCATCCGTTTTAACACCGGAGTTAAGGCGCCGGATTCGGTATGCAGTTTTTCGGCGATATCGCGCAGAGCTACGCCGTCCTGTTGCCATAAAATCAGCATCACCAGATATTGCGGATAGGTCAGGCCAATATGTTCCAGCAGTGGTTTATAACTTTTGGTCATCGCCAGTGAAGCGGAATACAGCGCAAAACACAGCTGATTGTCCAGATGCAAAGCGCTGGCTGGCCAGGCACAGCCGGGATCGCTGAGCAGTGGTTTTAACTGCTTTGGCTCGGATTGGGACTTTTTTGCATCTGCCATTTCAATTCTCTTTTATCTGATTTATTCGCTCTGATGAAACAAGCCGGCAGGGCCGGCTTGTCGGGAGCAGTGTCAAATCTGCCTTATTTCAGGTGCTGTTGCAACGCGCTGGCGGCATGGTCCAGCTGGGCTTGTACTGTTGGCACTGTGCTCAGCGGATTTAACAGACCAAAGTCGTGGATCATACCGTTATATCGCACCGAGGTCACGGTCACACCGGCCTGGTCCAGTTTAATTGCATAAGCTTCGCCTTCATCTCGCAGGACATCCAGCTCAGCCGTTTGCACCAGGGCTGGCGGTAAACCCTGCAACTGGGCGGTCGTGGCCCGCAGTGGTGACGCGTAAATCTCGTTGCGCTCAGCCGGATTGGTGGTGTAGTTATCCCAGAACCAGTGCATCATATTGCGGGTCAGGAAGTAGCCTTGCTGGAACTGCTGGTAAGAGCCGTTCTCAAAGCTGGCGTCTGTCACCGGCCACATCAGCAGCTGGAATTTCAGCGCTGGCGTGCCGGCCGCTTTGGCTTTCAGCGCGACCACTGCCGCCATATTGCCACCAACACTATTGCCGGCGACCGCTAAGCGTTTGCCATCGACTTTAATTTCTGCGCCATGTTCAGCCACCCATTTGGTTGCAGCATAGGCCTGATTGATTGCGGTCGGATATTTGCTTTCCGGTGATGGCGTGTAATCAACATACACAGCCGCTGCGCCGGAGCGGGCGACTAAATCACGGATTAAGCGTTCGTGGGTTGGGAAATCACCTAACACCCAGCCACCGCCGTGGAAGAACATAAAGGCGGGCAACGTGCCTTTGCTACCGGCCGGGCGCACAATCACCAGTTTTAATTTCTGGCCATCGGCGACAATCCATTTTTCACTGACATCTGCTGCCGGTAAGGCGGCACCGGCTTGAGCGCCTGTTAACACTGCACGGGCGTCTTTCGGGCTTAACTGTTCCAGTGGTTTGCCACCGCCTTGTGCCAGGACATTTAAAAAGGCTTCGGTGTTCTTTTCTACGCCCGGGATCTCTGCCGCGTACAGGGTGTTGCTACCAACGGCGCTTAACAGGCCTAATGCGACAATGCTGTAACCAATAGATTTCTGTAAATTTTTCATCATCTTGCTCCGGTATTCAGTTCGCGGCCTGCGGCACGCCTTGGGTGAATGTTTGCCTATACTGTTTCGATAAATATTATTGCGATAACTATTTGCTGAAAAAAAACCGTCCGGGACGGACGCTGGTTACACCAGCGTCAGGCGAACTTGTAAAGAGTTACGGGTCGCATTTGAGTACGGACACACCTGATGGGCTTTTTGCACCAGCTCGTTCGCGACATCAGCAGCTACACCTGGCAGGTCGATGAACAGTTCAACGTCCAGACCAAAACCACCAGGGATTTGGCCGATGCCAACTTCAGCCCGGATATTGGCGTCAGCCGGAATGGCGATTTTACTTTGGCCGGCGACGTATTTCAGGGCGCTTAAGAAACAGGCTGAGTAGCCAGCCGCAAACAGTTGTTCCGGGTTCGTGGCTGCACCACCGGCACCACCCAGTTCACGAGGCGTGCTTAATTTCACATCCAGGTTGTTGTCGCTGGATACAGCGCGACCGTCACGGCCTGAAGTACTGGTTACAACTGCTTTATAGATAACTTGCATGATAGAGCTCCTGATTATGTTGATGGTTTCGCG
>JAIXSW010000411.1 GCA_027484495.1 Gammaproteobacteria bacterium | reverse complement strand
GTTTGGCACAACAGCTGCTGGCGCTGCAGGCGGAAAACCTGAAGCTGCGCAAAATCAATCAAGCCTTGATTGAACGGGTGGAAGCAGGCCATGTCGCGCTGCATACCGGCCCCGCTGCGCCATATGCCGCCTTTCAGCATGCGGCCGTGTTAGCGGAACAGGTACGGGAGCGCACCGCCGAATTGTCCAGAGCCTACGACGAGCTGCGCCGCTCCGTGCGTTACTCGGAAACCTTGGCCGAAAGTGAACGCTGGATCCGCACTATTACCGACCATGTGCCGGCCATGATTGCGTATCTGTCGGCAGCAGGCATCTATCTGTTTACCAACCGCGGCTATGATGAATTTTATGGCGTGCCGGCCGGCAGTTTACTAAACCGGACGCTCGACGCTGCCCATGGTCCGCAAGGTGCTGCACGGCTGGCGCCTTATGTGCAACAAGCGCTGGCCGGTGACAGTGCCATTTTTGAAATCGACGAACAAAATGCTGCCGGTGAATGGCGGCATTTGCTCAAAACCTATGTGCCGCATCGCGATGAACAACAGCAAATCAGCGGTTTTTTTGTATTAACCCGTGACATCACCGAACGAAAACGCACCTCAGAAGCGCTGCGACAGGCAAATTTGCATCTGGAACAGCGGGTCGCCGAACGCACCGCGGCCCTGACCACACTGAACCAGCAATTGCGGGACGCCACCGCAGCTGCAGAGCAAGCCAATCAATCAAAAAGCCAGTTCCTCGCAGCAGTCAGCCATGATGTATTGCAGCCGCTCAATGCTGCCCGGCTGTTCAATGGGGCTTTGTTAGAACAACCGCTGGATCAGAGCCAGCAACAGCTGGTGCATTCGGCCGGCCGGGCGCTCGATGACGTCGGTGATTTGCTGCGCACACTGGTCGATTTATCCAAGCTGGACGCCGGTCAGCTGCAACCGGATTGCATGACTGTCGCGCTTGGGCCTTTGCTGGCAGCACTTGCCAGTGAATTTAACGCGATGGCAAGCAGCAAGGGGCTGCGTTTTCGCGCGGTGCCGACCAGCGTCACGGTGCGGACCGATCCGGCCTGGCTGGCGCGGATCCTGCGAAATCTGCTGACGAACGCGCTGCGTTACACCCCACCCGGTGGCGCCGTATTGCTGGGATGCCGGCGGCGCGCAGCGGGTGTGGAGATCCAGGTGCTCGACAGCGGCGTGGGCATCGCGGCCGAGCATCTCAGCCTGATTTTTCAGGAGTTTCAGCGCTTGCCACAAAGCCGGGCGACTGACGCCGGGCTCGGCTTAGGTCTGGCGATTGTCGAACGCTTAAGCCGTTTACTGGCGCATCCGCTGCGGGTGCAGTCAGCACCGGGCCGCGGCTCTGTCTTTGCGCTGCAACTGCCGATCACCACACCGCTGCCACAGACGCAAGCTGCCTTAGTACCGGTGGCAGAATCGGCGGGCGGCACTATTTGGGTGATCGATAATGACAGCACCATTTGTCAGGCGATGACCACCTTGCTGGCAAGCTGGGGTTATCAGGTGCACAGCGGCGCCGATGCCACTACCTTCACCGGTAAGGAAAAACCCGATCTGTTGATTGTCGATTATCATCTGGCTGATGGTCTGACAGGCACAGTGCTGGTGCAACAGTTTACGGCGCAACCGGGCTGGTCCCAGTTACCGGTGTTGATGATCACCGCCAACAGCCACCAACAACTGGCTGTTGAATTGAAACAACAGGGTTATCAGGTGTTGTACAAACCGGTACGACCGCTGCAGTTAAAAACGCTGCTGCGGCATCTGCTCGAACGAAAACCGATTTAGATGCAAAACATCAGCCCAATTTACCACCACGATCACTCGCCGCTTACCACCCGTTGCACTTTCACGTAACCACCCATTTCAGTAATCATCCAGTGACTTGAGCGACTGCTAAGAGCGAGTTGCTGATATTTATCCTGCGGATGGCTGTTAAGTGTCTTTATCATTTTCACCTATGCGGTGAGATTGCTTAGCAAAGATTTCACCTGACGGTGAGTTCCTTTCTTTTGTCTTGCCAAAAGAAAGGAACCAAAGAAAATGCGCACCCCGGTTCCGCTCGAAAGCCCGCTGAAAAATGTCGATTTGAGGCGAAAACGTAACTCGCGATTCGCTAACGTCGAATCGCTCAGACACCCGTTTTCTTAAAACCTCACATCAACATTTTTCAGCGGCTCGCTTCAACGGGTGTTTGGCTTTGTAGTTGTTTTCATTGTTTTTTCGAGTAATTGAAAAGCAAATCTAACTACTGCAGCAGGCTGCCCGTTGTAGCGAGCCGATGCAAATCAACGGTTTGAGGTTTTAAGCTGGGGAGTGTTTGAGTGCGGCGACGATAGCGCCGCGCGAGTTGCCCCAGCGCCTCAAACTGTTGATTTTCAGCGGGCTTTCGAGCGGAACCGGGCGAGCGCTTTTTGGTTACTTTTTATCGCGATAAAAAGTAACTCGCCCATCGGGCGAAACAGCCGCCTGCAGGGCAAAGAACCCGCGTTAGCGAAGGAGCCATCCGCAGGATAGATGTCTGCAACTGGCACATAGACACTATCCGCTGAAGTGGTACTTTCCATGAAAGTGGTGGTGCGATTGATTTGCAACAGGTGGTAAGGGCAGGTTGCAATGAGGTGGTAAATTAAATGCAATTAACCATTTAGAGATACAAACTGAAGTCGAGGTCGCGGGCCAGCAAAATAGCCTGCACCCGGCTTGGTACTCCCAGTTTGGCCAGTACAGCGGAGACATGCGCTTTCACTGTGGTCTCGGCGATACAGAGGGCGTCGGCGATTTGTTTGTTCGACTCGCCACTGACCATCCGCTGTAATACCTTGATCTGCTTTTTGGTCAGTCCGCGCAACAGCGCTTGCTCGGCTTTGTGTTCAATAGCGTGGTTGCTAAGAACAGGGCTTTGACGGAAGGTGTCCGCCGGCAGATAAATGTCACCGTTGAGTAACTGCCGCAGCGCACTGACGAGTTGCTGCCGCCCGGCCGCTTTCGAGATAAAACCGGCTGCCCCAAACGCCATCGCTTGCAACACGGTCTGCTTGTCGTCTTCCGCGGATAACATCGCTACCGCAATCTGCGGAAATTGTTGTCGTAATTGCAGCAGACCATTTAATCCGGCCATGCCCGGCATATTCAGGTCCAGCAAAATAAAATCCAGTGCGCTATAGCGCGTGGCCAGCCCCTGCACTTCCGCCAGAGAACCGGCTTCGAGTACAGTCAGGTCGCTGAAGTGCTGGGTCAGCACGTCTTTGAGCGCATCCCGGTATAACGGATGGTCATCGGCTACGCAGATATATTGCATCGGATCCAGCTTTGAACGGGTGTTGCAGCAGAGTAAAGACTGGCGCCATTTTGTGCAAGCGCTCGCACAGCAGCCGGGGGCCAAAGGCCTTTTTGCCGCCAGGCATATGCCGTGGAGCCCATGCAACCTGCTGCAAAATCAGTCCTCTGCCCACAGATCTTCGTCCTGCGCCCACATCGCCAGTAATTGCGCCTGCCGTGCCAGTTGTTTCGCCTGTGCCGCCACATCGCCGGCGAGCATTGGGCTGCCTTGCCAGGCTTCACCTTTGCTGGCTTTTGCCGCCAGCGCAGCCCAGCGTTTGGCAAATGCAGCCATAGCGTCACGGGGCTCCGTCAGGTCTTCAGCCGGCAAATGATCAAAAGGCACTGGCTGTGGCTGCGCACCTGTGCTGTCACCTGCCAGGATCCAATGGCCGGCATACCCCGGATCTTGCGGATCTTCGACCACCCATAAACCGACATAAGGCGCGGTATACCATTCTGGCCAATCACAGATCAGGCCATGCGGAATTTGTTGCGCCGCCACATAACTTTGGATCGCCGTAAATTGCTGCTCACACCAGTCAAAATCAGCACTGTCATCCCACTCCATTGCATCCACCCTGTTATTTCTTGTTGCGCAAAAAGCGCTATTGTCGGAACTCGCACCCACGATAGCAAGCAGCATTTGCACTGTGCATGCAGCTCGAAACGCAGCAGCAGAACCCGCGTGCACCGGTAAATTTTTCTTTTCCTTTGCGCTACATCAAATGACGGTGAATTAACACAACCTGGCGGCGAAAACAGGCGTAAAGTACCGATTATCGCCATAAATTGACGCGTCTCAGACAGGATCTTCACATGCTCAACACTCTGACAGGGAAGCAAAGGCTGCAAGCGGCCGTGATCGCCGTGGTGGTATTGGCCGGCGCCGTGCTGTTCTACCAGAACTACCTGCAACGACCGGCACTGGACGGTTTGCTGCAAAGCAATGGCCGGATTGAAGCCACTGAAATTGCCATCGCCGCCAAGACCGCCGGCCGGATCAAAAATATTCTGGTGAACGAAGGCGACTTCGTCAGTGCCGGCCAGTTACTGGCCGAAATTGAATCCGATGCGTTGACCGCACAGCTGACGCAAGCCCAGGCCCAATTGCGTCAGGCACAAAGCGCCGCAGTGACAGCGCAAAGCCAGTTACAGCAAAGGATCAGCGAAAAAGCTGCGCAGTCCGCCCTGTTGGTGCAGCGTCAGGCGGAGCTGGCTGCAGCACAAAACCGGGCAAAACGCACCGGCACTCTGGCCAAGACCGGCTCGGTATCAAAGCAACTGGCCGACGATAACGATACGCTGGTGGCAAGCGCCAATGCTGCTGTCAGTGCTGCACGGGCCCAAATCAATGCTGCAGATGCAGCAATCGCCTCCGGCGAGGCACAAATTTTGGCGGCGCAATCTGCCGTCGATGCGGTCGCCGCGACCGTGGCCAGAGTCCAGGTTGAGCTGGCAGACAATCAGCTGACCGCGCCACGTGCTGGCCGGATCCAGTATCGGATCGCCCAAAGCGGCGAGATTGTCGCTGCCGGTGGCAAAGTGCTGAGCCTGATCGACCTGACCGATGTGTATATGACGTTTTTCCTGCCTTCCGGCCAGGCCGGACAGGTCGCGCTGGGTACTGAAGTCCGGCTGGTGCTGGATGCGCTGCCCCAATATGCCATCCCGGCGCAGCTGTCTTATGTCGCAGATGTCGCACAGTTCACGCCCAAAACCGTCGAAACAGCCAGCGAACGGGAAAAACTGATGTTCCGGGTCAAGGCGCGCATCAACAGCGCGTTACTGGAAAAACACATCACAAAAGTGAAAACAGGTTTACCCGGCATGGCGTATCTGCGGCTTGATCCCACAACACCATGGCCGGCCAGCCTGCCACCGCTGGTGCAATAAATCATGGCAGTGACCCGGCAAGCCGCTCCTGTAGCCATTGTGCGGCAGTTGTCGCAGCACTATGGCAGCACTGTGGCACTCGACGAGCTGGATTTAGATATTCCGGCCGGTCAGATGGTCGGACTGTTGGGCCCGGACGGCGTCGGTAAATCCAGCCTGCTGGCGATCCTGGCCGGTGCACGGCAGATCCAGCAAGCTGCCAACGGCAAGACCGAAGTCACAGTGCTCGGGGCCAATCTGGCAAAGGCCGGCGAGCGCAACCGCGTCTGTCCGCAAATTGCCTATATGCCGCAGGGCCTCGGCAAAAACCTCTACCTGAGCTTGTCGGTGGAGGAAAACCTGCAGTTTTTCGCCCGGTTGTTTGGTCACGACGCGTCAGAGCGGCGCCGCCGCATCGATGAACTAACCGCCGCTACCGGCCTGTCGGCCTTTCTGGCGCGTCCGGCTGGTCAATTGTCCGGCGGTATGAAACAAAAACTCGGTTTATGCTGCGCGCTGATCCACGACCCACAGCTACTGATCCTGGACGAACCAACCACCGGCGTCGACCCACTGGCGCGCAGTCAGTTCTGGCAGCTGATCCAGCGGATCCGCGCACAAAAGCCCGACCTCAGCGTGATTGTCGCCACCGCTTATATGGATGAAGCCGGGCGTTTTGATCATCTGCTGATCATGCATGGCGGCCGGGTGCTGGCCAGCGGCTCGCCGGCGCAACTGCACCAGCAAACCGGTACCACCGACCTCGACGCGGCATTTATTGCGCTGTTGCCGGCGGAGTTACGGCAGCAGCACCATCAGGTCGAGGTACCGCCGCTGCTGACCGATGCAAACACTGCTGTTGCCATTGCGGCAGAGCAGCTCAGTATGCAGTTTGGCGATTTTACTGCGGTGGACCGGGTCAGTTTTCAAATCCGCCAGGGCGAGATCTTTGGCTTTTTGGGCTCCAATGGTTGTGGCAAATCGACCACGATGAAAATGCTGACCGGTTTGTTGCCGGCCAGCCATGGTCAGGCCTGGTTATTTGGTCAGCCGCTGCGGCCAGACGATATTTCGACCCGAACCCGCGTCGGTTACATGTCACAGGCCTTTTCGTTATACAGCGAGTTGACCGTGCGGCAAAACCTGGTGCTGCACGCCCGGCTGTTCCACGTGCCGGCAGCCAGCATCGATGCAAGGGTTGCGCTGATGCTGCAACGCTTTGGCCTGACAACACAGCAGGATGCGCTGCCAGAGCAATTGCCACTGGGCATGCGGCAGCGTTTATCACTGGCGGTCGCGATGGTGCATCAGCCGGAATTACTGATTTTGGATGAACCCACTTCAGGTGTTGATCCGGTCGCCCGGGATCAGTTTTGGCAACTGTTGGTTGATCTGGCGCGGCAGGATAAAGTCACCATTTTTATCTCGACCCATTTTATGAACGAAGCCCTCCGCTGTGACCGCATCTCGCTGATGCATGCCGGTAAAGTGCTGGTCAGCGACACCCCGGCCGCCATTATTGCCAGTCAGCAGGCCACAGATTTAGAACAAGCCTTTATCCGTTATCTGCAACAGGCCGGTGCCGGCGAACAAACGCAAAACGCAGCCGTCAGCACCGCTGCGCCCACAGTTGCGACCGCGCCGGCATCGCGTCACTTTAGCTGGCGCCGGCTGTGGAGCTATGCCAGCCGCGAAACGCTGGAACTGCGGCGTGACCCGATCCGGGGTGCACTGGCGCTATTGGGCAGTCTGGTGCTGATGCTGTTTATCGGCTATGGCATCACGATGGATGTGGCCAACCTGAACTTCGCCGTACTGGACCGTGACCAGTCATTGCTGAGCCGCCATTATGCGCAAAACCTTGCCGGCTCCCGCTATTTTATCGAGCGGCCGGCATTGCAGAGCGGTGCAGAAATCGACCAAAGGATGCGCAGCGGTGAACTGGCGCTGGCGCTGGAGATCCCGCCCAATTTTGGCCGCGACATCAGCCGTGGCGACCCGGTACAAATCGGCGCCTGGATCGACGGCGCTATGCCCAACCGTGCCGAAACGATTAAAGGTTATGTACAGGGCATGCATCTGCACTGGCTGAGCCAGCAGGCCCGCGAAGCGCTCGGGACCAACGTCAGTTTCAGCGCCGGCGTGGAAACGCGTTTTCGCTACAACCCGGACGTGAAAAGTCTGGTGGCCATGGTACCGGCCATGATCCCGCTGTTGCTGCTGATGATCCCGGCCCTGCTGACGGCCCTGTCCGTCGTCCGGGAAAAAGAACTGGGCTCCATCATCAACCTGTATGTGACGCCGGTGACCAAACTGGAATTCCTGCTGGGTAAACAGCTGCCGTACATTCTGCTCGCACTGCTGAACTACCTGCTGATGTTGCTGGCGGCAGTGACTTTATTTGCCGTGCCGCTGACCGGCAGTTTTGTTGCGCTGACGCTGAGCGCGCTGGTTTATGTGGTGTTCGCGACCGGTTTTGGCCTGCTGGCATCCACCTTCACCAAGTCACAGATCGCCGCCATTCTGGTGTCTGTGCTCGGCACTATTATTCCGGCAGTGCAGTTTGCCGGCATGATCACCCCGGTATCGGCACTGGAAGGCAGTGGCCGCTTGATCGGCCTCTTGCATCCGGCTAGTTATTTCCTGTCGATCAGCCGGGGACTCTTTAATAAAGCGCTGAATCTGCAGGATATTTATCCAGCGCTGCTGGCGATGAGCCTGGCGGTGCCCGTGGTGTTGCTGCTGGCGCTATGGTTATTACCGAAACAGGAGCGCGGATGACCTCTCATCGCAGTAATATCTGGCGGCTTGGCCAAAAAGAACTCTGGAGCCTGTGGCGCGACCCGGTGATGCTATTGCTGATCTTCTACTCGTTTTCGCTGAATATTTACGTGGCGGCGACGTCGATGCCGGAAACATTGCACAAAGCGCCGATTGCGATTGTTGATGAAGACCAGTCACCGTTGTCGGGCCGGATCCGCAGTGCCTTTTACCTGCCATATTTTTTACCGCCGGTGCAGATCAGCCTCAATGACGTTGACCCTGCCCTCGATGCCGGCACTTACAGCTTTGTGCTGAACATACCGCCGGATTATCAGCGCGACGTATTGGCCGGCCGGACACCGCAAATTCAGCTGAGTGTGGATGCCACGCGGATCAGTCAGGCCTTTAGCGGTGCCGGTTACATCAGCCAAATCGTCGCCAGTGAATTAAATGAATTTAAGCAACACCACCGCATCAATACGGTGCTGCCGGTCGATCTGGTGCTGCGCGCGCGCTTTAATCCGAATCTGACTTCGAGCTGGTTTGGCTCTGTGATGGAGGTCATCAACAGTGTCACGATGATTTCGATTGTACTGACCGGGGCTGCGCTGATCCGCGAGCGTGAACACGGCACCATCGAACATTTGCTGGTGATGCCGGTGACACCCGGCGAAATTATGCTGTCCAAAGTGCTGGCGATGGGGCTGGTGGTGCTGATCGCCACCGGGTTATCGCTGACGCTGGTGATCCGCGGCGCGTTGCACATTCCGGTGGAAGGCTCAGTCCTGCTGTTTCTGGCCTGTGCTGCGCTGCAGCTGTTTGCCACCACGTCGATGGGGATCTTTATGGCGACCGTTGCGCGTTCTATGCCGCAATTTGGCCTGATGCTGATCCTGGTCCTGTTGCCTCTGCAGTTGTTGTCCGGCGGCATCACACCGCGCGAGAGCATGCCGGAACTGGTACAACAGCTGATGCTGGTGGCGCCGAATACCCATTTTGTCATGGCGTCTCAGGCCATTTTATACCGCGGTGCCGGGCTGGATGTCGTCTGGCCGCAACTGCTGGCGCTGGCCACAATTGGCACTGTACTTTTTATCTTGTCGCTGCGCCGCTTCCGCGCGACATTAAGCCAGCTGGCGTGAAAGCTTCGTAGTATCTCTGACTGGTAAACCGGTGGCAATTTCGATACATTAAGCCCGCTGTTGAGATCACGGAGTTGGATTTTGCCCAGGATTTGGTTGCTGTGTTGTTATATCTGCATCGTGCTGCTTCAGCCCGCTCCGGCGCTTGAATTACACGCCACGCCAGTGGAAAAACTGCAGAATGTACCGGGCATCGTTTATGACGTCGCACAGGACCAGCAGGACTTTCTTTGGCTGGCGGCGGAATATGACGGCTTATTGCGCTTTGACGGCACTGAGTACCTGCGTTTTAGCCCAGCCAATGCAGGCCCGCCGCTCAGTTACAGTCATGTCGTCAGCGACAGCCAGAACAATCTTTGGGTGGCAACCTGGGGCCATGGCCTGTGGCAACTCGACCCACAGCGCAAACATTGGCGCCAGATCAGCGCGCCTGTACCGGTCGATGCCCGCATTCAGATGTTACAGCACGACAAAGCACAAAACCTGTGGATTGGCACGACCACAGGCTTGTATCTGCTGCGAGCCAATCACAGCACCGCTGAAATTGTACAACCACTGCGCGGTCAGCGGATCTGGCAACTGACCGAACAATCGAATGGCACCCTGTGGGTCGCAACAAGTAATGGCCTCTATCAATTTAACCCTGCCAGCCAAGCGCCGGGCAGCTGGCTGCAAACCGCTGATTTAGCTGGTGCAGAGATCCGCGCCGTCGCAATCCATGGCGATTATCTGCTGATTGGCCGGCGTGCCGCCATCGACCTGCTTGATTTGCGCGATGGTGGGATCCGCCATAGCTCCGATTTAGGCAATACCAACGTTTTTCTGAGCGAAAGTACCGATCAATGGCTGGTCGGTTCTATTGATGGTTTATACCGCCAGCGTCTGACACCGGCGGGGCTGGAGTCTGAACTGCTGTTGCCGGCGGTTGATGCAAGGAGTCTGTACCGCGATCGGCAGAACAATGTCTGGCTCAGCACCCGCTAC
>JAIXSW010000494.1 GCA_027484495.1 Gammaproteobacteria bacterium | reverse complement strand
GCTGCACACTGCGATAGCGTCGCTTATTGCGATATAATGCAGACGCTACCAACATAGCGTCGACCAGCGCCGCCACAGTCGGCTCTGCAAATACCACACCGGTCGCCCCGCGTACACTGAGGTCGGTGACGGTATCTTTTAAACCACCTGTCGCCCGCACCAGCGGCACAGTGCCATATCGCAAGCTGTAGATCTGATTCAGCCCGCAGGGTTCAAACAGGCTTGGCATTAAGAAAAAGTCGCCGGCTGCTTCGACCTGATGTGACAGCGGCTCATCAAAACCTTCAAGTAAACGGAATTGCTGCGGAAACTGCTGTTCCAGCCCGCGTAACGGCTGGATATATTGGTGTTCACCGGTCCCCATCAACAGAACTTGTGCATCCGTCGTACTGAGGAAGTGCTGCAAGGCCGGGATTAGCAGCGTAAAACCTTTTTGCCCGGTGATACGACTGACACTGACAAACAAAGGCACGTTGCTGTCAGGCAGCTGCGTTTGGCGGCGCAATTCGGCCTTACACAACGCTTTACCAGTCAGGTCACTACTGTCGTAGCGGGCTGGCAAACTCAAATCAGTAGAAGGGTCCCAGCGGCTGTAATCACAGCCATTCAGAATTCCGACAAAACGATTCTGTTTATGCTGATACAGTGCGGCCAGTCCATTCGCTGCCGGCTCTGTCAGCAACTCGTCCCTATAGCCCGGACTCACCGTATTGATACTGTCAGCCTGCCATAAGCCGAGCGCCAACAAGGTCGTCGGCAGTTCTGCCGGCAAATGCCAGTGGTCCAGCCCCAACAGACCAAGCTGTTCGCGGCCAAACCCCTGCTGATAAGCGGCGTTATGAACGGTCAGAACAAATCGGCTATCAGCTAAAGCCCCCTGCTGCATTTCTTTTAAATAACAAGCGGCTAAGGCACTTTGCCAATCATGTCCATGCACGATATCAATGGCTTGCTGCTGTGTCTGCAGATAGACCAGCGCAGCCTTACAGAAAAAAGCAAAACGTTGCAGGTTATCCGGATAAGGCTGCTCGCCATCATCATAAGGCCGTGGCCGCTGAAAGAACTGGTGATGTTCAATCAGCGCCACCCGGATCCCATCAACTATGGTATGCCTGACGGCACAACCATAGGTCTGATGACCGAGTTCAAAATACAAGGATTGCCAGTCTGCCGTCTGCTCGACCGCATACAAAGCGCCATAACGCGGCATGATTACCTGCACCTGATGTCCGGCTTGCTGCAGCGCCGTCGCCAGCCCCCGGGTCGCGTCGGCCAGACCACCGGTTTTCAGCAACCCTTCAAACTCACTGCAGATAAATGCCAACCGCATTGCAAATCCTTCTTTTAAACCAGCACAGACAAACCGGGTTCAGTCACACCGCTGAATCAAAACCGCCTAGTCAAAACCAACCATGGCCCCTTTCGGGATCACAACCACGCCGTCTGGCGACACGTGGAAACGTTGTTTATCCAGTACCGGATCTTCACCAATCACAGTCCCTGGCGCGATCCGCACGTCTTTATCGATAATGGCGCGGCGAATACGACAGCCCCGGCCAATATCGTTGTTCCCCATCAGCACGCTTTTTTCGATGTAGGCGTGGCTGTGCACATGACAGTTGTAACCGAGGATCGAATGATACACGATTGAACCACTGACGATGCAGCCGGCAGCGACCATCGAACTAATCGCCTGTCCAGTGCGGTTCGCTTCATCGTGGACAAACTTCGCGGGTGGCATTGGCGGCGTATAACTGCGCATCGGCCAGTATTTGTTGTACAGGTCAATTGGTGGCACGATGGAAATTAAATCCATGTTGGCTTCGTAATACGAATCGATGGTGCCCACATCGCGCCAATAACCGCGCACTTCTTCTTTTTCACCGCGGATCCGGTTTGTTGAGAAGTCATAGACGTACACTTCACCAAGCGGATACAACTTCGGAATAATATTGTGGCCAAAGTCGTGTTTGGAGTCAGGCTCTTTAGCATCTGCTTCCAGCACGTCGACCAGGGTTTTGGCTTCGAAAATGTAGTTGCCCATCGAGGCCAACACAAAATCCGGCCGGCCCGGGATGGTTTTTGGATTGGACTTCGGTTTTTCTTCAAAACCGATCATTTTGCCGTTGGCATCGACTTCGATGATGCCGAATTCATGCGCCAGCGCGACCGGCACCGGGATAGCCGCAACGGTCAGCTTTGCTTCATGCTGGCGATGGAACTCCAGCATCTGGCGCACGTCCATCTTGTAAATATGGTCGCCACCAAACACGCAGACATGCTCAGGATCAAGGCCTGAGATCAGGTGTAAATTCTGATAGACCGCATCGGCAGTTCCCAGATACCAGTGTTTACCGGTTTGCATCTGGGCTGGGATCGGATCGATAAACCGGCTGGTCAAGCCTGTAACCCGCCAGGCCCGGCTTAAATGTTTCATCAGGGAGTGCGATTTAAACTGCGTGATCACGAAAATTTGCAGCAAATCCGAATTAACGAAATTGTTTAATACAAAATCAATAATGCGGTAATTACCACCAAAAGGTACTGCGGGTTTGGCTCGGATCCCGGTAAGTGGCGCCAGACGCGTCCCCTCACCACCAGCCAGAATCATTGTTAACACACCTGACATATAGACTCCCTGTAGATTTCGACAAACTGCACTTGCTGGTTATGCCATAACTCTAAGCAAGGCCAATACCATGATTGGCAGTTACGCCGATAATTCCCTGAAATGTGGGAAATACCACTGCGGCGTCCGAACCACTTTATGGCGGTCCGATGGCAACAGTATGACAACGCGCGCTAAAATGGTGCAAACAGAAGCCCTTGCACCAAAAACACGCTGTTGCAGCTGTATGACAGTTACTTAACTTGGGAAAGGCTTGCGGGGCAAGTGAAATCTGAAAAAATTGTTTTCAGCTGGGGGAACATCAGGTCGGTTTACACCGACCTGATAAATAGTTTTGCCGACGTTGGCAGTTTGATCCGGCTAATCTGGTGTATTGAGTTCAGCGATCAAATCACCGCCGCAAGCTCAGCGCCCTGCCGGATCGCCCGTTTGGCATCCAGTTCTGCGGCAACAAAAGCGCCGCCAATCAGATGGCTGTTCACGCCTTTGGCGGTCAGCTCATCATGCAGCGAGCGAAGACTTTCCTGTCCGGCACAAATCACCACGTGATCGACATCCAGACAACGCTCCTGACCATCCAGCTCAATCCACAAACCAGCATCATCTACACGCAGATACTGCACGCCAGCGAACATCTCGACGCCTTTTTTCTTCAGCGAACTGCGGTGGATCCAACCGGTGGTTTTGCCAAGTCCGGCACCGACTTTTGACGTTTTTCGCTGCAACAGATAAATTTTGCGCGCCGGCGCCGGACTGATCTCTGCCGGTAACAATGCACCACGCGTCTGATACTCGGCATCGATGCCCCAATCTTTTAACCAGACTTCCGGCTGTAATGTCAGTGAGTGCGGTTCCGTCAGATACTCGGCGATGTCAAAACCGATGCCACCGGCACCAATCACAGCGACTTTTTCGCCTACCGGCTGATGGTCACGCAGCACATCGAGATAACTCAGTACTTTTTTATGGTCACTGCCCGGAATTTGCAGCGCGCGCGGTTTGATACCACTGGCAATGACAATTTCATCAAAACCGGCACCGGCCAGGCTTTCTGCGGTTTGCAGACTGCTCAGTTCCAGTTTGACCGCGTGATGTTTCAGCATTTGACCAAAATAACGCAGCGTTTCATGAAATTCTTCTTTACCGGGCACCTGTTTAGCGTAATTAAACTGGCCACCGATACGGTCGTCCTTATCAAATAACGTCACGCTATGACCACGCTGCGCGGCATAGACTGAAAATGCCAGTCCGGCCGGGCCCGCGCCGACCACGGCGATTTTTTTCGGAGTAGCTGCAGGGTTAAAATTCAGTTCGGTTTCATAACAGGCCCGTGGATTGACCAGGCAAGTAGCGCGTTTTTTCTGAAAAATATGGTCAAGACATGCCTGATTACAGGCAATACAGGTATTAATCAGTTCAGGGGTGCCGGCCGCTGCTTTGTTAACAAACTCCGGGTCCGCCAGAAATGGCCGCGCCATACAAATCAAATCGGCCTCGCCTTTGGCCAGGATATCTTCCCCGACTTCCGGCGTGTTAATCCGGTTGGTCGCGACCACCGGAATACTGACCTGCTGTTTAATTCGTGCTGTGATCCAACGAAAGGCAGCGCGTGGCACCATAGTACCGATCGTCGGCACCCGCGCTTCATGCCAGCCGATGCCGGTATTGATCAGCGTCGCACCGGCTTGTTGCACTGCTTTAGCCAGTTGCACCACTTCGTCATACGAATTGCCATCCTCAACCAGATCGAGCATCGACAGCCGGTAGATGATGATAAAGTCAGGCCCGCATTTGGCACGCACTGATCTGATCGTTTCGAGCGCCAAAGCACAGCGTTTTTCAAAACTGCCACCCCATTCATCCTGACGCTGGTTGGTACGCTGACAAATGAACTGGTTAATCAGATAACCTTCTGAGCCCATGATTTCAACGCCGTCATAACCGGCTTTTTGCGCCAGCGCGGCTGAACTGGCGAAATCTTTGATGGTACAGCGCACCTGACGGGATGACATTGCTGCTGGTTTAAAAGGTGTGATCGGCGACTGAATGGCGCTCGGCGCCTGATTCAGTGGATGATAGCCATAACGGCCGGCATGCAGCAGTTGCAGGCAGATTTTTGCGCCATGTGGATGAACCGCTTCCGTTAACAGCCGATGCTTACCGGTTTGCCAAAACCAGCTGAGCTGACTGCCAAATGGCACCAGCGAGCCGCGGAAATTCGGACTGATCCCGCCGGTAATAATCAGGCCAACCCCACCTTTTGCCCGCTCGGCATAAAAGGCGGCCAGTTTATCGAAACCCTGTTTTTCTTCTTCGAGGCCGGTGTGCATACTGCCCATGATCACCCGGTTTTTCAGTTGGGTGAAGCCTAAATCAAGTGCTGACAATAAATGTGGATAAGACACTGCGACCTCTCTGGTCATACCTGTTGAATGTGCGGAATGTAGCGTCTTTTTTCTGAGCTGACAAGCCGCGACTGTTTGCTTTCTCACCGGGTTACGAACATTTTCTTACAAATTGCCGTCGAACACTGGCGGTGAATTGAGTATCTTAGCGATAACTGTAAATGTGACGTAGGTTAGTTGAATGTCTGAACAAAAACCTGGTTTTATCCGTCGTCTGCTGCACTCTGTATGGCAGGGATTCCGGTTTATTCGCAACTTTGTACTGAATTTTGTCTTTGTGCTGCTGTTTGTTGGTTTTATCGCCGTACTGTTCAGCGATAAAGAACAAGTTGAAGTCAATGATAAAACTGCACTGGTGCTGAACTTAAAAGGCGATCTGGTTGAAGAAAAGCAATGGGTCGATCCGGTAGAACAAGCCATCAACGAGTCGACTGGTTCGGAAGACGAAAGACCAGAGATCTTAGTTCGTGACTTGGTCAAAGTCATTAATGAAGCGGCCAAAGATGACCGGATCAAGGTCATGGTGCTGGCGCTATCCGATTTAGGCAGCGGCTCACTGGACAAACTACAACAAGTCGGTGCTGCGCTGGAAACATTTAAAGCAGCCGGCAAAAAAGTGTTTGCCACCGGCGCGTACTACAGTCAGAACCAATATTTCCTGGCCAGCTATGCCGACAGCATTAACCTTAATCCAATGGGTGCCGTGATCCTCGAAGGTTATGGCAGCTACCCGATGTATTACAAAGCGGCGCTGGAGAAACTGCAGATCTCCACTCATGTCTTTAAAGTCGGCACCTATAAATCGGCGGTAGAACCATTCACCCGCAACGATATGTCACCGGAAGCCAAAGAAGCAAATGGCGTCTGGTTAACAGAACTCTGGCAAAACTACAAAGAGCAGGTCGCCGCCCGCCGTGGTTTTGCCGTCGACAATTTTGACGAAAGCTTTGCCCGGCTGTATGAACGGATTAATGCCGCAAACGGCGATATGACCCAATACGCACTGGATGCCAAACTGGTCGATACCATCAAAACCCGCGAAGAATTCCGCCAGGACATTATCGCGTTAGTTGGTGAAGATAAAGACAATCACACCTTCACTCAAATCAGCTATGAAGACTATCAAAGCCTGATCATTCCGCCGTTTCCGGTGGTGAATCCGCTGACTGATAAGATCGCATTGGTCGTTGCCCGTGGCGCCATCGTTGATGGCAATGTTAAGGCCGGTATGATCGGTGGTGAGAGTACGGCTAAATTGCTGCGCACGGCACGCTACGACGACAAAGTGAAAGCGGTGGTTCTGCGCATCGACAGCGGCGGCGGCAGTGCTTTTGCTTCAGAACAAATTGCTCAGGAGATCCGCCTGTTAAAAGCCGCCGGCAAGCCGGTGATAGCTTCGATGGGCGCCGTAGCTGCCTCAGGCGGTTATTGGATAGCCGCGCCTGCCGATCAGATTTTTGCTGCCCCGACTACGATCACTGGTTCCATCGGCATTTTTGCCCTGTTCCACACGGCAGAAAATGCCATGACGACGCTGGGTCTGAATGTTGATGGCGTGGGTACCACTGAGCTGGCTGGTTTTTCTTCTGGTTTGCCGCTGTTTAAAGGCTTACCGGCCGATGCAGAAAAACT
>JAIXSW010000610.1 GCA_027484495.1 Gammaproteobacteria bacterium | reverse complement strand
AACCGCCCGAAGGCGGTTTTGCTGGTAGTCCATCCGATATCAGCGGCCGATTTGCGCCATACCGGCAACCCGGCTTAATTCTTCAAAATTGGCGATAGTGATCAGTTTACCATCGACGTGGATCAGCTCATCTTTATGGAAACGGCCGAGCAGGCGGCTGATGGTTTCGACGGTTAAGCCCAGATAGTTACCGATCTCACCGCGGGTCATCGTCAGGCGAAACTCTTTACGCGAGAATCCGCGGCTACCGAAACGCTGGGCCAGATTGGTCAAAAAAGCGGCCAGTTTTTCTTCAGCTGTTTTGCGGTTCAGCAGCAGCATCATTTGCTGGTCACCGTGGATATCCTGACTCATCAGGCGCATCAGTTGCTGGCGCAGCTTCGGGACCTGATCTAACAGGCTATCGAGGTTGTTAAACGGGATCTCACAAACCAGCGCAGTTTCCAGTGCCTGGGCGTAACTTGGATGCTGCTGATCGCCAATGGCATCAAAACCAATCACGTCGCCCGGTAAATGAAAACCGGTGATTTGTTCTTCGCCTTGTTCGGACAAGGTGTAAGTTTTAAAAGAACCAGTGCGTACTGCGTACAACGCCTGTAACGGTTTGCCGGCCTCGAACAAATGATCACCTTTGTGCGACGGACGTTTGCGTTGGATGATCTGATCAAGCTTATCAAGCTCTGCATCATTAAGAGTGAATGGCAGACACAGTTGGCTGAAGCCACAGTGCTGGCAGTTAATACTTGAAGGTGAACTCATCGCAGGTTTCCAAACTCCATCCAAAGTATGCCCAGCTTAAAAAACCAGAGCACGAAGTGCAAGGTAAATTGTCTGTAACGCGTAAGCGGCAAGGACGGCTGCCAGTCCATATCGCACCCATTGCTGTTGCTGCAATGTCCTGAGCGCGTCTGCGGTTTGGCCCGCCAGTAACACAGCGGGCAGGGTGCCAAGACCGAACAAAGCCATCCACAAGGCGCCCTGACTGGCACTACCGCTGCCGAGGCTCCAGCTCAAAGCTGAATACACCAGGCCACAGGGTAAATAGCCCCAACACAAACCGTACAAATAGGCTTTGCGGCCAGAATCCAGCGGTAACAGCTGTTGGCTCAGTGGCTGGACCCGACGCCAAAGTGCTTGTCCGGCCCGTTCCAGTTTCAGCAGACCAAACCATAATCGGCTGATGTACAGTGCCATCGCCAATAACATCAAACCGGCGAACAGTTGCAGCCACTGCGGCATGAAACCGGTGCTACCAATCATTGTTGCACCAAGACCGCCAAATAAGGCGCCGGTCAGCGCATAACTGCTGATGCGGCCAAGACCCAGCATCAGCTGCAGCCAGCCGCGCCGGGTCCGCGATGGCGGCATCAACATCTGCAATGCTCCGGCCATTCCACCGCACATCAGCAGGCAATGCGCACTGCCAAACAGACCAACAAAAAATGCAGCGAAAATATCAGGGTTCACGGGATGGCGGTGTGTTTTCGGCAGGTGGGGTTGAAGCGGCTGGTTTTTCGTTAAACAGGATGCTGAAACCCTCTTTATCGAGGTCGTCAAACTGTTTAGAACGCACCGCCCAGAAGAATATCGCGATGCCAATCATCACAAAGATGACCGCAATGGGGATCAAGACGTAGATAATACTCATGCTTTGAGCAACCGTAATGAATTAGACACTACCAGCAATGAACTACAGGACATACCGATCACTGCGACATACGGCGAGACAAAACCACAGACCGCCAACGGGATAATAACCAGATTGTACCCGGCTGCCCACCACAGATTTTGCCGCACCACCAGATGCGCGCGACGTGCGCCGTCAATCAGGGTTTGCAACTGCTGCAGGTCATTGTGCAGCAACACCACGTCCGCCTGGTTTTTCGACAGTTCAGTACCGCTGTCGAGTGCAACAGACACATGTGCAGCATGAAAACATGGACTGTCGTTAATCCCATCACCAACCATTAACACGGTTTCGCCGGCTTGCACTGACTGCTGGATCGCACTGACTTTTTGCTCCGGGCTGCAGCCTTGCCACAGTTCGTTGATACCTAGCTGCGTAGCAACGGCGGGCGCTGCGGCTGAAGCGTCACCGGTCAGGATCGACAGCTTTAAATGACGTTGCTGCAGTGCAGGGATCAGCGTGGAGACTTCTGGCCGGAGTTGATCTGCCAGTTGTACTGTTGCCGCGAGTTCGCCGTTGATAGACAAACACACCTGAGCGCCGGCCAGACGCGGGTCTTGTGGGTTCAGACCACAAAAATCCGGCCGGCCAATGCGTAGCTTCTGGTGCTGATACACCCCTGACAAACCGGCGCCAACCGTGAGGCTGACGCCCTCAAGCGGCAGAGCTTGTTGCAAGTAGGGGCTAAATGCCCGGGCAATCGGATGTTCGGATTGCTGCTCCAGATTGGCCATCAGATTCAGCAGTTGTGCTTTGTCGTACAGCGGCGTGAAGATTTGCACATCGGTCAGACTAAAGCGGCCTTGGGTCAGCGTGCCGGTTTTGTCGAAGAAAATCTTGCTGAGCTTTGGCAGGACATCGAGCACATGCTGGTTTTTGATCAGGATGCCTTTGCGATTGAGCTGAGCCAAAGCACAGGTCACGGCAGTTGGGGTGGCAAGACTCAGCGCGCAAGGGCAGGTGGCGACCAGTACGGACAGGGTCACCCAAAATGCTCGGTCGGCATCAATCCAGAAATACCAGGTACAAAAGGTGGCAGTGGCGATCACCAGCAGTCTTTGCACAAAAAAACGGGCGATGCGATCGGTTTTTTCCAGAATGGCCGGTTTTTGATGCAGTGTTTGCTGCTGCAGCGCAATAATTTGCCCCAACCGTGATTCGGTTAAGGCGTTACGGACCTGAACTACCAGAATGCCGTCATGGTTCATACTGCCGGCAAGCACCAAATCACCGGCTTGTTTACTGACTGCTTTGTATTCGCCGGTTAACATTGATTCATCAGCCGAGCTGACGCCGCTCTCCACTATGCCATCAGCAGGAATGGTCTCACCGGCTTTGACTAGAATATGGTCGCCGCTTTGTAGCCGTCTGGCGGATGTGGCAGTGCCATGCTCACCGTCCCACAACGTGGCGCTGACTGGCATCACTTTTAGCAAATTGCTGGTCGCATCACGGGCTTGTTTTCTGGCGCGGAACTCAAAAAATTTGCCGAGCTGCAGCAGAAATACAAACATGCAGACCGATTCAAAATAGACTTCGCCGGTATCAAACACCGTGGCGTATAACGAAGCGATAAAGGTGTAATACAGTGCCAGCGTGATCGGCACATCCATATTCAGCTGGCGGGCCTTTAATGCGCGCCAGGCGCTGCGACTAAATGGCAGGGCGGCGTACGCCATCACAGGCAGGGTCATCAACAGACTGACCCAGCGCAGATACCCTTCGTACTGCGCTTCGATGCCGGTAAATTCACCGAAATACAAACCAAACGCCAGCATCATCACTTGCATCGTCATGATGCCGGAGACCGCCAAACGTTTGAGATAGGCGTTTAATTCCTGCTGGAAATTCTGTTCTTCCAAGTCAGCGACAAAAGGGCTGGCCTGATAACCGAGTTCGCTGATTTGGCCTAATATTTGGCTGAGCGGCGCGGTTTTGGCATTCCAGACCAGTTCACAACGGGCAGTGCCTGAGTTGACGCTGACGCGCTGTACTGCGCTATTTTGCTGCAGCTTGCGTTCTATCAACCAGGCGCAGGCTGCGCAGCTCATGCCGTTGATCGAGAGTTCAATGCGCTGGGCGTCACCGACCTGTTGGGTCAGGTCCTGTAAGACTTCGGCACTGTCGTAGCTGGTGAGTTGTGCCTGCAATTCTGCCGGGACTGCATTGGCTTTGCTGGCGGCTTTGCTGCGGAATTTATAGTAGTCACTGAGACCTTGCGCGACGATGGTTTCGGCGACGGCCTGGCAGCCGGCGCAGCAAAAAACTTGCGTCTCAGCGAATACTTCACAGTGAAAATCGGTTCCGGCCGGGACAGGTTCATGACAATGAAAACAGCGCTGTTGCAGCATGGGGCAGTCTGAAGTCTCAGTAAGTCAATTTAATTGCATCAATGGCCGGCAGGCTTAATGATGCACGCAGTTTCCACTGGTTGGCGTTATCATGCACCACCAGATTCCAGCGACCGGTAGGGGTTACCGGCAGTTCTGCGACATACATGGATTCACCGCTGCGATGTGCGATGACTTTAAAATCTTGGGCAGCAAGCGTGTTGTGGACAAAGTCCAGCGTCAGGTCTTCATCCAGAATGTTGTTGGTATCAAAGGTCAGAATGGCTTTATTACCGGCTAACAGTACTTTTGCATGTAAGTTACGTGCGGCGGCTTCGCGGTAAAGGGATAAATTCTGGTTGATGGCTTTGCCTTCGGCATAATAGTCGTCGACGACTAAATCCGGGCTGTGCTGATTCATGATATAGACGGTATGAACGGCTTTAAGCACAGAAAATACCGGTATACTGATCAGGATCCAGGGCCAGACTTGTTTATACCAAGGTTTAGACATCACAACTTCCCTCATTTATTGACTGCAGGCAGATAAAACGAAGCCCCTCGAGGGGGCTTCAATGCTGTGCCAGAGTCAGCTGTTATTTCGCTTCATCTGGACGAGACAGACGATATACGTAAGCCGCGATCACGTGGATTTTATCTTCACCCAGCGTGTCTTTGAACGCCGGCATCTGACCGTTACGGCCGTGCAACAGGGTTTGTTCAATAGTACCGGCTGAACCACCGTACAGCCAAGTGCTGTCGGTCAGGTTCGGCGCACCGAATGGCAGGTTATGGGCTAGCGAGCCTTTACCGTCCATGCCGTGACAGGCCGCACACATACCGAATTTAGCTTT
>JAIXSW010000287.1 GCA_027484495.1 Gammaproteobacteria bacterium | reverse complement strand
GACTGATTGGCAAAGAAGTCAGTTTGCAGTTTTACGCTGATAATGAAAAAACGGTGCAGGACGCCGGGCAATTTCTGCCGCTATTTAAAGATCGCCTGACGATGCAAGGTTTACAGGTGGCCGAAGCCGGCTGCCAGCTCGGCAAGATCCCGGAGCATTTGTATCAACGTGGTACCAGTTTATTGCAGGTTCGGGTATGAGTGACAAACCACAAAGCGCAGTCGCGCTGCATTATGACGGCAAAAATGCGCCGAAAATCATCGCCAAGGGTCATGGCGATTTGGCTGCTGATATCATCGCTCTGGCGCGCGAACATGGCGTGTTAATCCATGAAGACGAACAGTTAAATCAGCTGCTGCAACGGATGGAACTGGGTGATCAGATCCCACCGGAGTTGTACGTCCTCATTGCCGAACTGATTGCCTTTTCTTATGTGTTACAGGGCAAATTCCCCGACAACTGGGTCAACATTCATCAAAAAATCGATTTTAAAAGCTGATCTGGCCACACCGGCCAGTGTTTACAGCAACGTCATCTGCTGGTCACAGTCTGCTTGCATGCTGAGTTTGGGTGTAACCACGGCTAAAAAATAAATTATTTGCCAAATGCGCAAGTTAGCTGAATTTGGAACTGGTCGGATCTCACATCTGTAATTAAATGCGTCTAACGTTACAGTTCTGTCAGAAAATCAGGAGGCCACCGATGAATGTGCAAGAGCTCAAGTTAGGAATGGTTTGCCAGAGTAAAAAAGGCGCCGGCGTCGTCAGTTGGATTGATGCGCAAGACAGAGCCGTGTATCTGTCGGATTTACATGACCAAACTAAACACTTCGCCGTTAGCTTTGAAGAACTGCAGGATGAGCCGCAAATTCATCAAAGCTCTGATATTTATTATTGACCTTTAACCACTGACGTTGGCTGTTCGTTCGCCGGTGGCGTTGTCACCGGCACTGGTTCAGCCGCAGCTTTTTCTGTCGCCGGATTCTCACTGGCAGCAGGAGCGGCAGTACTTGGTTTGACATCAATAGTACCGCCCTCATCAACAGAGCCTTGCAAAATCGAAATCTCAATCCGGCGGTTTTTGGCTCGATTTTCTGCACTGTCGTTTGGAAAACGCGGATGGGTGTCCGCGCGGCCTTGCGCCACAACGCGATGCCCATCAAGCGCATGGTGATGTAACATTTGTTCAACCACAGCCACTGCACGGAGCGCTGACAGCTGCCAGTTGCTGGTGTACAGGCCTTCAATATCACTTAAATTGTCATCGGTATGGCCGGTAACAGTAATTTCACCGGGAACATCCGCCAATACTTTCGCGATATCATTCAACACCGGTTTGAATTGTGGCTGCAGGTTGGCTGAACCGGCCGGAAACAAACCTTTGTCGTTGATGCGGATAATGATTTGCTGACCCAGCGCCTCAATCTCTACCCGTTTGTTGGCTAACTGGTTGCGTAGTTTACCCAGTAACTCATCCTGATCTTTTTGTTGGCTTAACAATGCAGCAGTTTCGTCTTTGTGCATATCGATCGGCGCGCTGATTTTTGCATTACCAACGTTTAAATCTATCGCTTGTTCCGGGATCGGCGGTGCCTCACTCGGAATCAGCTGCGCCGGTGTATCTTCTTTGGTTTCGACGGCGACATCTTTTTGTTTATCGAGGATCCCGTTGCCACCTTCCAACACCGGCGAGCCCGACGGGCGGGAGATCAAACCAACCTGCCCCATCGAATCCATAAAGGCTTTGACCATCGCGTTATATTCAGACTGCTTGGCCATCGCAAACGAATACAACACAACAAACAGCGCGAACAATAACGTCATATAGTCGGCAAAAGACACCAACCAGCGTTCATGGTTCTCTGGCGGTTCAGGCTTCTTTGCTTTCTTTGCCACCGTGGCCTCCAACATAACCTTGTAAGCGTGACGCCAGCTGTTGTGGCGAAACGCCATCCGCAATACTGCCGATAGCGACGAGCGTCATCATGTTGTAGTGCTTAATTTCGTGAGCGAATAATTTGACACGGTTGCCAAATGGTAAAAACAGCAGGTTGGCGAAAGCGACGCCGTAGATAGTTGCGACGAATGCTACCGCTATACCACCACCCAATTCGTCAGGCTTGTCTAGCAGACCCATCGCATGGATCAGACCTAATACAGCCCCGATAATGCCCATTGTCGGTGCATAACCGCCCATCGCCTCAAAAAATTTCGCCGTCAGTTCGACATCTTCGTATTCAAATTCAATGTCATCTTCCAGCGTCTCAATAATCCGATCTTTATCAAAGCCATCGACCAGCATCGATAGGCCTTTTTTCAGGAAAGGATCAGTGATTTCATCAATCTTTTCTTCCAGCGCGAGGAAACCACCTTTGCGTGCCTGACTATCCAGATCCTGCAACAACATGCTGCGCTCGAGCAAATCGCGTTTTGGCGGCAGGATAAACCAAATAAAGCGTTTGCCTACGCCCCCTACTACATAGAACGGAAACTGGGTCAGTGCGGCACCAAAAGTCGCACCGACCACAATCAAAAAGGCAGGTAAATTCAGCAATGCGCCCGGATGGCCGCCTTCTAAAAGGTTGCCGCCGATAATACAGGCCAGTGCAACAAAAATTCCGATAAAACTCATGTATTCTCCTGTATAACAACGACTGTCGCGGTGACAGAACTATCAGATGCGGGTTCTGCTTTTCCCTTTAAACGGGGTTTTTCCGGGCTTTTTCTCATCCGTTTTTGCTTTTTCAGCACGCGGTTTCGCCGCTGGCTTCTCGCCTTTTTCCACCAACTTCTGATTCACCTGATACTTACGCACCGCGCGTTTAATTGACGCCATGCGACGCCGGCGTTCGTCGCGATCTTCGGCTTTGGCCAGTGATTCAGTTTCCAGTGACAGATGTACCAGCTTACGCAGGTAATTCACGTCTTCAAGACCCATTTCGGTATAACCACCCGCCGGTAAATGCTTCGGCAGCAGCAGGTCACCATAACGGATGCGGATTAAACGGTTCACCACAGTACCCTGTGATTCCCACATCCGCCGAACTTCGCGGTTGCGGCCTTCAGTTAGCACTACATTAAACCAACGGTTGACACCTTCGCCACCCATAGCTTTGATTTTTTTGAAATTTGCTTTGCCATCTTCCAGTTCGACACCAATCCGCAGACGCTGAATAATGGCATCGTTGACTTCACCAAATACCCGCACTGAGTATTCGCGTTCCACTTCAAATTTCGGGTGCATTAAGCGGTTAGCCAGCTCACCATCGGTGGTGAACAGCAATAAACCTGAGGTATTAATATCGAGACGACCGATCGCAATCCAGCGGGCGCCGCGGATATTCGGCAGGCGGTCAAACACGGTTGGACGCCCATCCGGGTCGGTACGGGTACAAATTTCGCCTTCTGGCTTGTGATAAGCCACCACACGACAGACTTGTTCTTCTTCAGTGGCAATTTTGACCGGATGACCATCGACGCGCACCAGCTGATTGGCATTGATCCGGTCCCCCAGATGCGCCACTTTGCCATCGACTGTGACGCGGCCGGCGCTGATTACCGTTTCCATTTCGCGGCGTGATCCGACACCACTGCGTGCCAGGACTTTCTGTAGTTTTTCACTCATATTTGCGACTCCTCAGTCCTCGCGACTGTGTTTTCAGAGATTGAATTAAATAATGGTCCCAATGGCACCAGTTCAGGTAATGGCGGCAGCTGATCGAGCCGTTTTACGCCAAAATAATCGAGAAATTCTTTAGTGGTGGCATATAAACCCGGCCGCCCCGGTACTTCTTTGTGCCCAACGACTTTGACCCAACCGCGGTCGAGCAAGGTACGCATGATCTGGCTACTGACCGAGACCCCACGCACCGCTTCAATTTCGCCGCGCGTAATGGGCTGACGGTAGGCAATCAATGCCAGCGTTTCTAACACAGCTCTGGAGTATCGCGGGGAACGCTCTGGCCACAGGCGGGCCAGATAAGGACTCCATTCGGACTTGGTCTGGAACTGCCAGCCACTGGCGGTTTCAACCAGGCCGATACCACGGCCCTGATAATCCTGTTCCAGCCGGGTTAGCGCCGCCTGCAACCGCTTTTTACTAAGCTGAAAATCAGCCAGCACGGTTTCCAGTAATTCAGTCTGGCTCAGCGGTTTCTCGCTGGCAAATAAACAGGCCTCTAACAGCTGAACCAGCTGATCATCCTGAATTTTTGTTGCCATCGGTGTCCCTCGTCTGCAGTACATCGCCGGAAGCCTGTGTTGGCAACCGAAAACGGCCGCGTATTATGCCAATTTCAGGTGGATCTGACCATAAGATTCGACCTGTGTCAGCGTGATCAATTTCTCTTTCACCAACTCCAGCACCGCCAGAAAGGTCACGACGACGCCCTGCCGGCCTTCTTGCAGCGCAAAACACTGACCAAACGCCAATACCGGCTGCTGACGCAGCAAATCGAGGATCCGGCTCATCCGTTCCCGCGTCGATAATTGTTCTTTTTGGATCTGGTGATGCTGAAAATCTTTGGTGCGCTTGAACACGTCTTGTAACGCCAGCACCAGCTCGGCCAGACTGACGTCCGGCTCGATAACAAAAGGTGCGAAATTCTCAGCCAGCGCAGCATGAGTAGGGAAAAAATCCCGTTCCTGCCGTGGCACTGCATCAAGCTGCGTGGCCGCCAGCTTAAACTGTTCATATTCTTGCAGCCGGCGCACTAATTCTGCGCGCGGGTCCAGCTCTTCAGCCTGCTCAGCTTCGCGCTTGGGTAACAACAAGCGCGATTTAATTTCCGCCAGCATCGCCGCCATAACCAGATACTCGGCGGCCAGTTCGAAATTCAGCTCCTGCATCAGGTTAATATATTCCATGTACTGCAGCGTGATTTCATTGACCGGCAAATCGACGATATCGAACTTGTGGCGGCGGATCAGATAAAGCAAAAAATCCAGCGGGCCTTCAAAAGCTTCCAGCAACACTTCCAGCGCGTCCGGCGGAATAAACAAATCTTCCGGCCGCTCCAGCACCGCCTCGCCACGGACAAAGGCGAGCGGCAGTACTTGTTGTACCGTTAACGGACTGAGTGATTCTGCTTCGGCTGGAATTGTCGCAGACTGATTTGTTTCGGGCATAGCCGGCGCTGTTATAAAAACGGCTGCACGGCACCGGCGCCTTCACGCACCACCACCGGATTGTCATCAGACAAATCGATCACAGTCGTCGGATTACCGGCCAGAATACCGCCATGCAAAATGAGATCGACCTGACGTTCGAGCTGGTCGCGCATTTCTTCCGGATCGGATTCGGTAAACTCGCGTCCAGGTAAAATCAGTGAGCTCGACATCAAAGGTTCGCCAAGCTCGGCCAATAACGCCAGCGCGATTTTGTGGTCCGGGATGCGCAGACCCACGGTCTTTTTCTTTTCATTCAGCAAGCGCCGTGGCACTTCTTTAGTGCCGCGCAGGATGAAGGTATAAGCGCCTGGCGTGTTGTTTTTGATCAGCCGGAACGCGGTATTTTCAACTTTGGCATAGATAGACAATTCGCTGAGGTCGCGGCACATAATAGTGAAATGGTGCTCACCACTGATATGACGGATTTGCAGAATGCGTTCCAGCGCGTTTTTATCGCCAAGCTGACAGCCAAGTGCATAACCGCTGTCGGTGGGATAAATCACCACACCACCTTGTTTGATGATGTGGACGGCTTGTTTCATCAGCCGGCTTTGCGGCGTTTCCGGATGAACGTAGAAAAACTGGCTCATGCCTGAATCCTTATTGCCTGCGGCAAATCTTGAAAATGACCGGAGATCAGCAGCTTAAATCGAAACTGCAACCATTTGCTACAGCTTAGCTGCAAAGCGCCGGCTTGTCAGAGCTTTCGCGCGGTTCAGCGTCAGCCATCAGTGCAGGATGCGTTTCTGGCAGTGGTTCTGGTTGCGGTTCTGGCTGCGGAAAAAGCGCTGGAAATTGTTGCCAGACCGTGCGGATATCGTCGGTCAGATACAAACCACGGCCCAGATCGCTCCAATCAGTAGCCTGATGGAAATCCGAACCTTGTGAGGCGACCAGACCAAATTGCTGGCACAACGCCCAGACATCACGCTTTTGCACCGGCGTCAGCTGGCAACTGGCCACTTCGGCAGCATCACCGCCCGCAGCAGCAAATTCCCGCATCAGCTTGGTCAGCCATTTGCCGTTGAGGTTGTAACGCAGTGGATGCGCCAGCACAGCGATACCACCCGCGTCGTGGATCCATTGCACGGCTTCAGCCAAGCTCACCCAATTATTTGGCACATAACCGGCTTTGCCGCGCGCCAGATAATGTTTAAACACACCAGCCATCGAAGTCGCTTTGCCAATTTCCATCAGATGACGGGCAAAGTGGGTTCGCGTGACGGCACCGCCGTTGGCTAATGCCAGCACCGCATCATAACAATCCGGTACATTGTGTTTGGTCAGGCGACGGGCCATTTCCCGGGCGCGTTCCAGCCGGCGCTCTTGCTGACTGGCCAGTCGTTGTTGCAGGCCGTCGTTGTGGGGGTCGATCGCCAGGCCAACGATATGGATCTCAAATTCATACCAGCTGGTTGAGATCTCCACGCCATCCACCAGGCGGATCGGTAAGTCAGCGTCGGCAATGGCAGCACGGGCCGGCGCCAGGCCCAATAAGGTGTCGTGATCGGTGATCGCCAGTACATCGACTTTACGCTCAACCGCTCTTGCCAATAAATCGGCAGGACTGAGCATACCGTCGGAATAAAAAGTGTGACTGTGCAGATCAAATTTCATGAAAGACTCAATTGACGTGAAGCGCGCACCGGAACACGGGCGCTGAGCCGGCAATTGTGCCACAGAAGCGCTGCTACGGCTATCGGCAGCGCCTGAAGGGACAGAGTTTACACTCAGGCGCAGTGCTGACAGCGTAAGGCAAATGGCAGTAGTTTCAGCCGCGCCGGTGCAATAGCTGCACCACATTGCTCACATAAACCGTAGTCACCACGCTGCTGGCGCTCCAGTGCAAGATGCAGTTGCAACAGTTCGCGTTGTAGTTGTTGTTCCAGCTGCTGCAGCACTTCGTCATTTTCACGTTGCTGCGCCTGTTCGGCGCTATCCGCGTCATGCGTCTGGCGTAAGTCGCGCTGAACCGCGATCAGGCGTTGTTGCAGTTGTTGTTGCAAATCCAGTAACTGTTGGCGTTGTTCGGACATTGGCGGAACTCCCTGACGTTGCTCTTTTAATTGGCGCTGTATAGTAGTGCTGTGAACTAGCGCTGTGATGTTGATTTCACTGTACGCGCTCCGCAAAAAAGCATGTTGATCCAGCGCAACAGCAGGCCCAGTAAACACAACACTTTAGACATCCAGACACCTTTACGGATTTATTTTTAGTTTTCTGCCGATTTTTGCTTGACGCCATCCCTGCATTTGCGGTTTTATGTGGGCCTGACCGATATCCGGTCGCAATATTCGAGGACTACACCATGGCCGTTCCACACACTCTCAGCGCAGCTTCGCTGATCACTTGGTGGTGGCATACTCCTTAACGGGCGTGTGTTGGCGGTGTATTCCGAAAAACCAAAGGCCCGTTCTCACAACGGGCCTTTGTCATATCTGGCGAGACAAATTTTTAAGCGTGGAGTTACCAATGAGCACAACAGCACTGATTTCCTGGCGATGGTGGCAATTTTCAAAGGGCAATTGTGGCCCGGCTTTGGACTATTGTCGTTTTAATTAAGGTCAGTTGACCGCCCGCATTGGCAACGCAGCTCAGCGGGTCTACAGGAACTTCCGGATGATTTTCAGTCATATCACACAGACACCGGGCGAAGTCGCATCTATTGCTACCGCCATCCCCTACCAGAGCGACGCGCTCGGCTGCTATCAGCAGTTAAGCCGGCTCAGCCCTTACAGTTTATTGCTCGAATCGGCCGAAATAGACAGCAAAGACAATCTGAAAACGCTGTTACTGCTGGACGCGGCGCTGCGCATTGAATGCCAGGATTTAACCGTGCAGGTCGACGCCGTTTCTGACAATGGCCTGCCGCTGCTGGATTTCCTCGCCGGCAAATTAGACCAAATCGCCGACGTGAGCCGCAGCCCACGCCAGCTCAGCGTGCAGTTCAGCCGGCCAGACCCACTGTGCGATGAAGCCAGCCGCTTATTGGCGCCAACGCCATTGTCGGTGCTGCGCGCCCTGCAACAAGGCTTATGCAGCCACAGCGACGAACCTTTTGCGGTATTTTTAGGTGGCGTGATCGGCTACGACTATGTCGCCAGCGCAGAACTGCTGCCAGAAGTGCAGGTCGGCAACAATGCCTGCCCGGATTTTGTGTTTTATCTGGCTGAAACGCTTTTAGTGCTGGACCACCAACGCCAGCAAGCCCGTCTGGTTGGCAATGTGTTTTGTGGCGAACAGGCGATGCAAAGCTGTTTTGGCATTGGTAAACGCCTGGAGCAACTGAACCGCGCTTTACAAGGCGCCTGTGTGTTTGACCCGGCACTGGAAAGCCGGTCCGCGGTGAGCTCCGCCGATTTACAAGTCGATATCAGCGATGCGGCATTTACCGCGCAAGTTGAACAGCTGAAACACAATATCGTCGCCGGCGACGTGTTTCAGGTAGTGCCAAGCCGCTGTTTTTCACTGCCCTGCCCGTCACCACTGGCGGCGTACGCCCGCTTAAAACAACAAAACCCCAGCCCTTATATGTTTTACCTGCAGGACCCGGCTTTTGTGTTATTCGGTGCCTCGCCGGAATCGGCGCTGAAATTCGCTGCCGCCAACCGGCAAGTGGAGATTTACCCAATTGCCGGCACCCGCAAACGCGGTTTTAATGCGCAAGGGCAGCTGGACCGGGACCTCGACAGCCGGATTGAGCTGGAACTTAGACAAGACGAAAAAGAAAAAGCCGAACACCTGATGCTGGTGGACTTAGCCCGTAACGACGTGGCGCGCATCAGCGTACCGGGCAGCCGTTATGTCAAAGAGTTGCTTAAAGTCGACCGCTATTCTTATGTGATGCATTTAGTCTCCCGCGTGGTCGGCACCTTAAAAACTGAATTAGATGCGCTGCATGCCTATCAGGCTTGTATGAACATGGGCACGCTGGTCGGCGCCCCTAAAGTGCGGGCGGCCGAACTTATTCGTCAGGTCGAAGGCAAAAAACGCGGCAGCTATGGTGGCGCAGTGGGTTATTTGTCCGGCAACGGCGATTTTGACAGCTGCATTGTGATCCGCAGCGCTTATGTGCAACACGGCACCGCTTATGTGCAGGCCGGCGCTGGCGTCGTATTCGACAGCGTGGCGCAGGCCGAAACCGAAGAGACCCGCAGCAAAGCGCAAGCCGTGCTAAGTGCCATTCTGGCGGCGCATTCGATTGACAGCGTAGCAGCGACAAGCACAGGAGGTGCCGTATGAGCCTGGTGTATTTGCTGGATAACAAAGATTCATTTACCTACAACCTGGTCGACGAACTGGCGCAGCTGGGCTGTCGCCTGAAGTTGTATCGCAACACAGTGCCGGCCGCTTACATCTTCGACAAGATGTGCCAGGAAACAGAGCCTGTGGTGTTGTTGTTATCACCAGGCCCCGGCGCCCCGAAAGATGCCGGCTCGATGCCGGAGCTTATTCGCCGCTGTGCCGGCCGTTTTCCGATGCTCGGCATTTGTCTCGGCCATCAGGCGCTGGTCGAACATTATGGTGGTGTGGTCGGCCGTGCAGGTGAAACTGTGCATGGCAAAACCTCATTGATTGAACTGGCCGACCATCCGCTGTTTGCTGGCCTGCCGCGCCCTTTTGCCGTGGCGCGTTATCACTCGTTGATGGCCACCGAAGTGCCGCCGTCTTTACAGGTGATTGCCAACTATCAGCATATTCCGATGGCCGTGCTGCATGCAGAGCATAAAGCACTGGGTTATCAGTTCCATCCGGAATCGATTCTGACCACGCAGGGCAAACCGCTGTTGGCGCAAAGCCTGGCATATCTAACGCAATCGGAGGCCGTGTGATGAATGTTTCCGTGAACCAGGATCTGACGCCGCGCGAGCTCGAAGTTGCCACCGTCAGCCAGCTGCTGAACCGTGAGTCGCTTAGCGAAGCGCAAAGCGAAACGTTTTTTGCCGCCGTGGCGCGCGGCGAAATTGACCCGATAGTACTGGCATCCGTGTTAACTGCGCTGAAACTTAATGGCGAAACCGCGGCAGAAATCGCCGGCGCCGCCAAAGCGTTTCGCGCCGCCGCCACGCCATTACCAGCGACTGACCTGGCAATCATCGATTGTTGCGGCACCGGCGGTGATGGCAGCAATACCATCAATATTTCGACGACTGCGGCTATTGTCGCAGCGGCCATGGGCCTTAAAGTTGCCAAACATGGCAACCGCAGTGTGTCGTCGCAAAGCGGTTCTGCCGACTTACTGGAACAACTCGGCATCGCCATCCAGATGACTCCAGAGCAAGCCGTGCGCACGCTGGCCACCGCTGGGGTCAGTTTTTTATTTGCGCCGGTTTATCACAGCGGTATCCGCCATGCGATGACAGTGCGTACCGCCTTAAAAAGCCGGACTTTGTTTAATTTGCTTGGGCCTTTACTGAACCCGGCAGCGCCGAAATTCCAGCTGCTGGGCGTGTATGACAAAGCGTTATGCCCGGTGTTGGCGCAGGCGCTGCTGCAATTAGGCGTCGAACGCGCCTGGGTCGTGCACGGTGAAGGCTGTGACGAAATTGCTTTGCATGGTGTCACCGATGTCTGTGAAGTCCGTGACGGCCAAATCCATCAGTTCCGCTTAACCGCAGCCGATTTTGGTCTCTCGCCGGTGCCGCTCGAAGCGCTGCGCGGCGGCAAACCCGCTGACAACGCCGACGCCACCCGAAATATTTTGGCGGGCAAAGCCCCGCAAGCGCATCAGGAGGCCATCGCGGCCAATGTCGCTGCGATGCTGAAGATCTGCGGCCATGGTGAAGATTTGGTCGCCAATACCCAAGCCGTACTTGACCTGCTCGCAACAGATCAAGCGATGACCACCTTACAGCAGTTCCGGGAGGCCAGTCATGGCAACTAATCCAACATCAAACATCACGCCAGTCAATGCTTCGGCAACCAAGCCGAATATTTTGCAAACCATCATTGCGCATAAAACGCTGGAAGTGGCGGAAGATAAAATCGCGCTGCCACTCGATAGTTTTATCGCCGATGTCGCGCCGACCAACCGCAACTTCCTGCAAGCGCTGACGGCGCCGGGTGCGCGTTTTATTCTGGAATGCAAAAAGGCGTCGCCGTCCAAGGGGCTCATTCGCGCCAATTTCGATTTAACCGAAATCGCCGGCGTCTATGGCAAATATGCCGACTGTATTTCAGTACTGACTGACAAAAAGTTCTTTCAGGGCAGTTATGACTATCTGCGCACGATGCGCGGTTTGGTCGAGCAGCCGTTGCTGCACAAAGACTTTATCATCGACGAATATCAGATTTACCGCGGCCGCGCCTGTGGCGCCGATGCCGTGCTGCTGATGTTGTCGGTGTTGGATGATGCGCAGTATCAGCAACTGGCTGCTGTTGCGCATCAACTAAACATGACAGTGCTGACTGAAGTCAGTAACGAAGACGAAACACTGCGCGCCGTTGCACTGAAAGCTGAACTGATTGGCATTAATAACCGTAACTTACGCACCTTGGAAACTGATTTAAACACCAGTTTCCGCTTGGCGCGGCTGGTGCCGCCATCGACCCCGCTGGTCAGCGAATCCGGCATTTATTTTAACCATCAGGTCCGTCAGCTCGGTAAAGTGGCGACGGCGTTTTTAGTCGGCAGTTCGTTAATGGCCGAGCCGGATTTGGACCGCGCCGTGCATGCCCTGACCCGCGGCGAACACAAGGTCTGTGGCCTGACCACGCCAGAGCAGGCACAGCAAGTCGCGGCGGCCGGTGCTTTGTATGGCGGCTTGATTTTTTATCCGCCGTCACCGCGTTTTGTCACTCAGCAGCAGGCCCAAACCATCCGGGACAGCGCTGCTTTAAGATTTGTCGGTGTATTCGTCAACGAAGCACCGGCTCAGGTGGCGCTTATTGCGCGTGAACTGCAGTTAGCAGCAGTGCAGCTACACGGCGATGAAGATGAAAGTTATATCGCTGGTTTAAAAACCTTATTGCCCAAAGGCTGTGAGATTTGGAAAGCCTATCGGGTGAAAGACACACTGCCGCAATTTAGCCATAGCGCAGATCGGATTTTACTGGATGCTTATCAGCCGGGGATCCCGGGCGGTACCGGTTTGTCGTTCGACTGGAACCTGCTGGGCGAGCGTATTTTACATAAACCAGTCATGCTGGCCGGCGGTTTAAATCCTGACAACGTCCAGCATGCGTTAAAAACGGCCGCCAGCGGTCTTGATATGAATTCCGGTTTGGAATCGGCGCCCGGCGTCAAAGATCCGGCCAAAATTCTCACAGCATTTCAACGTATCAGAGCTTTCAGTTTCGGAGAAACCCAGTTATGACAGCACCTAAGCTTAATCCTTATTTCGGTGACTACGGTGGCATGTTTGTGCCTGAGTTACTGGTCCCGGCCCTGCTGCAACTCGAGCAGGCCTTTATTGACGCGCAGCAGGATCCGGCTTTTCTCGCCGAGTTCCAAAAGCTGCTAAATGAATATGCCGGCCGGCCGACGCCGCTGACGCTGACGCGCAATATTTCGCCAAATCCGCTGGTAAAAATTTATTTAAAACGCGAAGACCTGCTGCATGGCGGCGCCCACAAAACCAATCAGGTGCTGGGGCAAGCACTGCTGGCCAAACGCATGGGCAAAAAAGACATTATTGCTGAAACCGGCGCCGGTCAACACGGCGTCGCCACGGCCCTAGCCTGTGCCCTGTTGGGCCTTAATTGCAAAATATACATGGGTGCCAAAGACATTGAGCGCCAGCAACCAAACGTGTTCCGGATGAAACTGATGGGCGCGACGGTTATTCCAGTGACCGCTGGTTCCGGCACGTTAAAAGATGCGGTCAATGAGGCGATGCGCGACTGGTCCGCCAGCTACGCCACCAGCCATTATTTGCTCGGCACCGCGGCCGGCCCGCATCCGTTCCCGACTATTGTGCGCGAATTCCAGAAAATGATTGGCGAAGAAGCCAAACAACAAATTCTGCAGGCCGAAGGCAAACTGCCGGACGCGGTGCTGGCTTGTGTTGGCGGCGGCTCGAACGCCATCGGTATGTTCGCTGATTTTATTCCGGAAACCGGCGTGCGGTTGATTGGTGTCGAACCGGGCGGCATGGGCATCAATACCCATCAGCACGGCGCGGCGCTGTCCACCGGCAGTTTCGGTATTTTGCATGGTGCCTTTACCGCCATTATGCAAACCGCGGACGGCCAGATTGAAGAGTCTTATTCGATTTCCGCCGGCCTCGATTACCCAGCGGTGGGCCCGCAGCATACCTATTTATCGTCGATTGGCCGCGCCGAATATGTCGCAATCAATGATGATGAAGCGTTAGAAGCCTTCCAGTTGCTGGCCAAATCTGAAGGTATTATCCCGGCGCTGGAAAGCTCGCATGCCTTAGCGCACGCATTAAAAATGGCCAAAGCCGCGACTGAGCCGATGGTGCTGCTGGTGAACTTATCCGGCCGTGGCGACAAAGACTTAGGCCATGTCATGTCAGTGCTGGCCGCACAGAACCAAACCAAGAATGCAGCGAATACAGGGAGTGCCCACTGATGCAACGTTACGACCAGATGTTCAGCCGCTTAAAAGCGGCCAATCAGGGTGCTTTTGTGCCATTTGTGACCTTAGGCGATCCGACTGCTGAGTTGTCCTTTGACATCATCAAAACGCTGGTAGACAACGGTGCCGATGCGGTAGAACTCGGCATCCCATTCTCCGACCCTATCGCCGACGGCCCAACCATTCAGGGCGCTAATATCCGCGCCTTGGCAGCCGGTGTCACGCCAGCCGATGCTTTTGCCATTATCGCTAAAGTGCGCGCTTATGCGCCGGACCTGCCGATTGGCTTATTGCTGTATTCGAACTTAGTGATGGCACGCGGCATCAGCCATTTCTATCAGCAGGCCAAAGCGGCTGGCGTCGATTCGGTACTGATCGCCGATGTGCCTTTAATTGAAAGCCTGCGCTTTCGCCAGGCGGCACTGGCAGAAGACATCGCACCGATTTTTATCGCGACGCCCAACGCCACTGACGAGACCTTACAGGAACTGGCATCTTACGGCCGCGGTTATACCTACCTGTTATCGCGCGCCGGCGTCACCGGCACCGAAACAGTCGCGGCGATGCCAGCCGATGCAATGCTGAGCAAGCTGAAAAGTTATGGCGCGGCACCGGCTCTGCTGGGGTTTGGCATTTCGAAACCAGAACATGTCAAAGCGGCGCTCGATTCAGGCGCCGCTGGTGCCATTTCCGGCTCAGCGATTGTTCAGCTGATTGAAAAACATCTGGCGGCACCGGCAACGTTGTTACAGGAACTGGGCGATTTTGTCCGGGGCATGAAAGCGGCAACACAGCGCTGATTGGCGTTTTATTGAGACAAAAGGCCTGAATATTCAGGCCTTTTGTCTCAATAAAACGCCAATCAGCGCTGTGTTGCCGCT
>JAIXSW010000241.1 GCA_027484495.1 Gammaproteobacteria bacterium | reverse complement strand
GCTTTGTTCCGTTACCTTGGGGCATGGCAATCGACCAATCATTCCCGAGCAATGATGCCTACTAACCAGGACACACTGATGCACCCAGTCACCGGAACCTGCCTGAGCGGCAGCTGCATTTGCGGCGATGTGCGCTGCGACATTCAGCTGCCACAACCAGCCGCGGCCTATGCGCCTAGACGCTGCGACTGCGATTTTTGCACCGCGCAGCAACTGCTGTATCTGTCCGATGCCAAAGGCCAACTGCGCATCCGCGCCAACACCAGGCTAACCCGCATCAAACAAGGCTCAGAACAAGCCGAATTCCTCGCCTGTAGCCACTGCCAAACCGTCGTCGCCGTCTGCTATCGCGAAGCCGGGATCTGCGTCGGCGCCATCAACGCCAGCCTGCTGCAACCACAAAGCCAGTTTGCCGCCCCGGTAACAGTGCAACCGAAATTATTAGCGGCAGAGACCAAAACCGAACGCTGGAAACAGCTGTGGACGCCGTTGGTGGTGGAGGAGGCATCGTAACTACTCAACATACTGTCCACAAACCATACATGTGTATAAAGCCAGTCTTTGTTTTGTTTCTATTTACTGTAATCTCTGGCGAGTAGCAGTGCCGAACAGGGAGAGTGGCGACATTATTCGCCAAAAGCCCTTGTTAGAAGTGCATTCTGTGTTACTTGCACCCGACCAATCTGATTGCAGAATTTGGTGAATATTGGTACAAAAGTGCCAACCCGTCGGGGGAACTACAAGGACGTTGATGAACAAAACGCTGGATATTTACCATCAGGGCGCCGCTTTATTTGCGCAGCAATATGATGCACTGAGTTTTGAGCGGGTCCATCAAAGCTGGCAGCAGTATTGGCCTGACAACGGCATGGTGCTGGATATCGGCGCCGGCAGTGGTCGCGATGCCTTGTGGCTGGCAGAGCGCGGCTGCAATGTCATCGCCGTTGAACCTGCAGCGGATCTGCTGCGCATCGGCCAAACAAAAACCGCCGAAAAAGCCGCTGAGCAAGTGCAATGGCTCAGCGACAGCCTGCCCGAACTCAAAGCCTGTTATCAGCTCAATCTGCAATTTAATACCATCCTGCTCAGTGCCGTCTGGATGCATCTGGTGCCGTCTGAACGCGAACGCGCGTTTCGTAAAATAGCCAATTTACTCGCTCCCGGCGGCCGCTTGGTTTTAAGCCTGCGTTTTGGCGAATTTAGCGATGGCAGAGTGTCGTTTCCGGTCAGCGTCGATGAAATCGCACAGCTGGCCAGGCAATTTGGTCTGGTGCTGTGTTTTGTCAGTGATCTGACCGCAGACAGCGCAGGCCGTAGCGGTGTGCAGTGGCAAACGCTGGTGCTGGAACTGCCGGACGATGGTAGCGCCAGCCTGAGCAGAATTCGCCATATTGTGCTGAACGACAGCAAATCCTCGACCTACAAACTGGCGCTGTTACGCACGTTAGTGCGGATAGCCGACGCGCATCCGGGCGCGGTACTGGACCGGCAGGACGGCAAAGTGGCGATTTCGCTCGGGCTGGTCGCGCTGTATTGGATCCGGCTGTTTAAGCGCTTGGTCGATAACAATATTCAGCAAAATTCGAATGGATCAAAAGGCCTTGGTTTTGTCACGGAGCAAGGCTGGCACGCCTTAAAACATCTGACGGCTGACGACTTTGCCATTGGCACTTTGTTCAAAGAGCCAGACGCGGCAGCGTTGCAGCAACTGATGAGTGACACGCTGTCGACCATCAAAGCGGGGCCTGTGACCTATATCTGGCAAGGACATAAAGACAACCAGCTGTTTCGGATGCAGCGAAATAAAACCAAACGCCAAAATCAAAGCATCGTGCTGATTGATAAACCTTTTTTGGATAGCTTTGGCCAGTTTGAACTCAGTGAATCGATGTGGGACTGCTTCCGGGTGTACGGCTGCTGGATTGAACCCTTATTGGTGCAGCAGTGGGTGACGGAAATGCAGAAGTACCAACAGAACCAACAGCAAGGCCTGACGTTGGATACGTACCACCATCACCTGCGCTGGCTGGACCGACAGCACGATACTGGCTTAGTTAGGAAGAAAGTAGAAGCGCTGCGTAGTGCCGGGCATGACGTTCGCAGTGTATGGAGTGGCAAACCGCTTTACACCTACGACATCGACCATTGCCTGCCATTCAGTTACTGGCCCAATAACGATTTATGGAACCTGCTGCCCGCCAGCAGCGCCGAGAACCGGCAGAAAAGCGACCGCTTACCCAGCCAGTCCCGGCTGCACGCATCGCGCCGCCAAATCACCGACTGGTGGCAACAAGCCTGGCGCAGCGAAACCGAGCAAAAAAGGTTCTTTGTCGAAGCCGCGCTCTCCCTACCCAACATCGCCTACAACTGCACGGAGTTCGACGTGGTGTTTGAAGCACTGCAGTTCCAGTCGGTAGGGATTAAACAACGGTTGCAGGTGGCGGAGTGGTAGGGGGGCATTGGTGACCTTGTTTATCAATTAATCTCCCGCAAGACCTGCTGGCCTTGTTGTTGGATTTTATGTTCCTTTCTAAGTGTTGGTGCTTTAGTCGCTTCCAGATTGAGTCGCGCGGTATGACGAAGCAAATCTTCGTCGGAAATCTTACGGCCTAATGCACTGATTTTCCGGATATGGCGATGAACTTCTTCCAAATGCAATACATGATCCGGCATCGGCGTTTTAAATTGTGCGCGTTGGCTAAAGGCAATCACTGAATAAATTGGGGAGGGTTCTGCTTTGCTATCAATATCTAGCAAAGATGCCACCGCTTCGGTGTGTTTATGGTTTTGCCTGATGGGGTTTTGGAATTGATACTTGCGGCGGTAGCGGTGTACCAACCAATTTTCTTGGTGCTGATTGCCAAATATCCAGCCCTGATAGTTCTTTACTTCGATTACAAAAATACCAAAAGGGCTGAGCACCAAATGGTCAATCTCGGTGAGATCGCCCATCGTGCTCGTCAATACCAAATTGCGGTAGTGGCTATAACCCTCTGGTAGTTGCCTCGCCAGCAGTTTTGCAAGCCGCCGCTCTGCTTCAAGGCCAAGCATTTCATTTCTACTCAGCCCCCAAGCCCCTTTGAACAGCAAACGAAACGCCAAGATTGCAAACAAAATCAGCAGTAGCCACAACAGTTGTGTTAGCAAACCATCGGTCGCAACTTCTATCGGCAACACGGCTTGATTGCCTGGGGTTACAGGCGGCTCCATCACTGCAGGTGGTGTGGGTGTTTTCGTCGTCGCAGGTGGAACCTCTGGGGTCGACTGTTCAAAATAAGATTTGGGTTGTGGTGCAATTGGCTGTTGGCAATGGCGGTGATAGTTCTTCAGTGCATCTTGATAAGACGGCAATTGCGGCTGCTGTTTAAACCGCTCGACTTGATCGGCAATCAGCAAACAGGCGCTTTCTGAGTACTGTTGATAGGTTGGCGCTTGCGCCTGCACCTGGCAGCTCCAAACCATCAGCAGCAAAAAACTGATGGGTTTTCCTGATTGAGTAGAAAAATGTTGGAAGAAATAATGGCAATAAAACACAAGATTAAGAGCCATTGGCAATCCTTTGCAATGTGTTCAGAGAGGCGTAAGGCTCTGAAGGTATTTGTTTTTTCGAAAGATTCGAATGTAATGATATTTTCTAAAAGGATCAACCCACCGCCAACTTTGCCGTTTCGTGCCACATAAAATCAGGCATTGGATTGTGGAGTTGCCAGACGATATTCATTGGTTGTGAGCCGGTGTGGCTGACGTAGCTGACTTCGCCAAAGTTGACAAAGCCCATAGTGTTGTCGAATTCGTCGTCGCTTTGTTCACGAACAAATAAGAAGAGTCGTTTGCCGATTTCTTTATGTCTGATGTAGTCCAAACCTTTGCCTGAATCCGGGCGCGAGTTGTTTTGCGACTGCCAATGAAACAACGCCTCGTTGATGGCGTAGTCGTGGTACATGGTATTGGGAGTGAATATCTTCGGATTTTTGTTTAGCGTGACAAACAACAATTCGATATTTAAATGTTTTACAACATAAACCCCCTCACGTGAGACGATTTGTTTCTCAAATGTCGTAGCCCCAAACGCGGTAATGATTTGCTCCCGGGTATAGCGTGCATGCAAATGTAATGGCACATCAGGTAAGCCAGGTATTGGTGTTTGCTGATGTTTAATTTGCTGCATTTGCCAGGTTAAAACTTCAGCCAGCTCATTACAGAATTCAGGCTGAGCGAGGGCTTTTAGGCTGGCCGTTACATTTTCAAAGCCAGCGGCTGGGCCTGTGGCTTGGTAAAAATCGTAGTGGCACATCACTGCTCGTATATCCTGTGGGTCACTCAGGTTAAAACCGTCAAGACACAGCCGTTTGATAAAGTTCAGATACTGGAAGTCATCACAACCTAGAATGCGTGTCTTAATTGCCCGTTTATATCGAGTTTGCAGTGTTTCTGGTGGGAATGCGTAAGCGCTTGCCACGCTTGCTTCTGCGACTTTTAGTTCTGGCAAAGTAGGGAAATAGTGCGCCAGTGTTTGTGTTTCCTGTAGCAGCTGGACCCAACCGCGGTGCTTGTACAAAGCTCGAATATCTAAACTTGGATTGAAGCGCAAAAAGTTAATCAAATTCAGTGGTTCGCTGTGATGCTGCGAATAATGCTGCACGGCTTGTCGTAGGCGAGCAGCGTTAAAAATCGCGTGTCGGATATTTGCTAACACCAGTTCCTGTGTCTGTTTGCTTAATTGAATACTGCAACCAAGCGGCGCATTTGGAAAACCCTGTTCTATTTCATTGGAAATAGCTTTGTTACTGCGACCAATCAGCGCGCGAAACTTGCTGGCAAAGTCATATTCCGGGCGCGAATTGCCGACAAAGTCGAGCACTGTGCAGCAGTGTTTGTCGTCAGCTAAGCGCAAGCCGCGACCAAGTTGTTGCAGGAAAATGGTCAAGCTTTCTGTTGGCCGTAAAAACAACAAAGTGTCGACTTCAGGGATGTCGACCCCTTCGTTGAAGATATCGACGACACACAATATGTTGATAGTGCCGCTGCGCAATGCTTGTTGTTTTTCCACACGTTCTTGGCTGTTATCGCTGGTCAGAATGTCCGCCTTAATCCCTTTAAGCAGAAACTGCTGAACCATGTAGTTCGCATGGTCACGACTAACGCAAAACGCCAGTGCGCGCATCCGATTGATGTCAGTGATCACTCGCTGCATTTCGTGCACTATTTTATGCACGCGGCTGTTGTTGTGGGTGTACAGGTTCGTGAGTTGCGTCACGTCATAGCGTCCACTCGACCAGCTGATTTTTCGAAGGTCGGTATCGTCATCTACTGCAAAATACTGAAACGGGCACAAGTGCCGCTGGTTAATCGCTTCTGGCAAACGGATCTCGGCAGCAATCACACCACAAAAATCAGCCAAAATGTTGCCACCATCCTGTCGTTCGGGCGTGGCGGTTAAACCCAACAAGATCTGTGGCGTAAAGTGGTCCAGCAGTTTGCGGTAGGTTGGTGCGGTAACGTGATGCACTTCGTCGATCACGATGTAGTCGTAGTAATCAGGTGAGAGTTTTAAGGTATCTAACTGATTATTCAGTGTTTGGATTGACGCAAATAGCTGTCGATAATGATCAGGTTGCTGGCCGCCAACCCATAATTCACCAAAGTTGCTATTGCGAAGGACTCCGCGGTAGGCGTTTCTGGCTTGCTTTAAGATTTCTTCCCGATGTGCAATAAACAGAAATGTGGCGTTCGGTTGAGCTTTTAAAAACCGAGCAAAGTCAAAGGCAGAAATCAGGGTTTTACCAGTGCCAGTGGCGGCCACCACCAAGTTTTTGAATCGCCCATGCACTTGCCGTTCGACTGCCAGCTGTTCCAGAATTTCGCGTTGATGCGCGTACGGTCTTATCTCAAAAAAGAAGGTTGAGTTTTCTTCTTTTGGCATACCAGAAGCTTGCAAGGCTTGGCAGAGTTTCGTTTTACTGGCTGTTGAACCATCAAACAATTCAAACTCCTTTGAAGCCCAATAGCTTTCAAAGGTATTCAGTGATTTTTCGATAATATGTGGGATCTCTTTCGAGGTGATTTTGAGATTCCACTCCAGCCCACTGGTTAAGGCCGAATGCGACAAGTTGGACGACCCAATATAGCCGGTGTGGAAACCGGTATTTCGCAAGAACAAATAGCTCTTTGCATGCAAGCGTTCGCGATTGGTGTTGTAGCTGAGTTTGATTTCGGTGTTGGGCAGCTGAGCCAGATATTCCACAGCTTTGGCGTCGGTAGCGCCCATGTAAGACGTGGTGATAATTTTTAACTGGCGTCCGCTTTGGGTAAATTCTTCGAGTTCTTTACTGAAAATGCGAATGCCAGTCCACTTGATAAATGACACTAGCCAATAGATTTTGTCCGCTGACAATATCTCGCGCTTCAATTCGGTTTCTAGTGAGATCCCCGCGTTACTGCCACAAAACAATTCGCTTTGCCGAAGGCCAGTTAACGGAAAGACGTTGGCGACATATTCTTTAAGATTGGCAGCAACTGGATCGTGGGTATCGTAGATGGCTCGCAGGATTTTGCCCTGCGAGAGGATGAGGTTATCGTCAAAAACCTGTGGCTCGGCAAACTGCTGTTTTAGCCAAAGCAAAAGTTTATTGGCAAGACCGATTTGGTTCGCCAATTGCTCTTCATCGCTCGGAACTGCGGCAACAGCCTGTTCAAAGATTGGCGTGATAAAACTCGCCAGCCATTTCGCCGCTTCGTTGCTGGTTAGTTGTCGCTCGTCCACATAGTAACGTTCGCGATCCAGTTTACTTTCAATCAACTGTGTAAGAAGTTGCTCATAAATTCCAAGTTGCTGCATCAGATTCCTTAGTGCTTTGCGAACTTAATTTCATCAACGGCCCGGGTCATCAGTCTTCTTCACCTCAACCAACTTGCCTTTGGCATCACGCTTTTCGCTTTTGACCGGGCTGAGCGGTTTTACTTTGCCCTGATATTTGCCTTTGGCGTCAGAAATGCGGCCGCGTTCGTCAGTTTTCTGCAGCAGCTTGCCTTTGGCGTCGTAGCTTTTGCTGCCTGTTGGTAAAACCACTGTCTTGCCGGTGAATTTGCCTTTGGCGTCATAGTGTTTGCCGTCATGGGTGGTTTTGCCCTGGTACTGGCCTTTGGCATTGTAATGCCGGCCTTTGTCGTCGGTTTTTTGCAGCAACTTGCCTTTAGCATCATAGGTTTTGCTGGCCGGGGTTGTGGCGGTATTGTTGTCAGCAATGCCTGCCAGTGGGCTTAGCGTCAGTAGCAGGCAGAACGGCAGATATTTCATCGCAACTCCCGGCGCGGGTGGTGAACACTCAGTAGAGCTGATTCTAGAACGCTGCCGGCTGGGCACCAATACTGTGGTTTTTGTCATGTCTACAAAGCAGACAGATCCGCCTAAAACGCGTGTTTCTTCACTTCTTCTAAGTTATCCACCACGATTTGCTGCGCCTCGGGTTTGATTTCCAGTTTGCTGAGGTCGAGGTTCAATTGCTGGATCACATAAGGCACCAGTGCCGAGCGGGTTTGCACTCGATGTGCGCCGTCGACCATGCCGTAGTCGTGTTCGACGATGGCGCGTTGGTAGTTCGTCAGGCGCGGATCTGGTTTTAGCACAATGCTGACTTCGGTATTCCAGCGACTGTCCTGAGCTTTCAGGTTGGTGCTGGGGCCACGGTTGTCATTGATGGCGCGAAAGCGGCTTAATACAAAATCGCGGTAGTCGCGGTTTTTCTCGCAGTAAGCGCGCACGTGCCAACGCAGCGGGGTGCATACCAGCGTGTGCGGCGTAATGATGCGGCTTTCTTCGTCGGGCGACGTCATCGACACATAACCCATATCAATTTTTTCGCCGGTGCGGGCTGCTTGCACTAATGCCCGTAAGATCTGCGGGTCGACATGGCGCATCGGCGAATGCAGCATTTCGGTCTGGTGAAAACCTAAATCCAGCGTACTGAAGTTGTGTGAAATGTCGCGGTTACTGGCCAGCGCCAACAGGTATTCTTCGGCGATGCCACGGGTAAACACTGGCTGAAAAGTGGGGGACGGGCGGTAGCCTTTGAGTTTGCGGTCCAGCACCAGGTTGCCGGGGGCGATGTCCTGGTTGTATTTATTGATATCTTTGGAGGCTTGCTGGCGTTTGATCTGAAAGCTTTGGCACAGGTGATTGGTCGTCAGCCGCCCTTCCCACAGCGCGATGATTTCAATCAGGCGATAGCGCATCAGTACTTCAAAGCTATAAGGCAAGGCGCTCGCCACAGGCTCAGACATCTCACAGTTCCTTCTGTAATGCATTGATATACCCTTATTCCTTGCAGTTTCGGGGTTGTTGACTTCGCTCGTTCGCCGCAGTCACATCGTCAGCTATGCTCCTGCGGTCTCACTCACTTGTCGCCTACCCGAATCTTCAATGATTTTGGGTATAGTCATGCCGAATCTAAGCTGTTCCTGCTTTGTGGTCAATTAAAATCACTGTGGTTGATTTGTTATCCCTGCAACTGCTGTAGCCAAACAATACATGAGTAAAAACACAGCTCTGGCGGCGAAAATTTCCGCTGTTAGCATGATGGCCGACGGAAATGCTCTGAGGGACCTTTCGTTAAAAGCAGTGAGCGACAACAAACAGTGCAGGACGCATTGCCGGCACAGGGAAGCAGGATGTGCCAGTCAGGACCGGCAGCAGGAAGGCTGCCACCGTTGGGGCCACAGGACGTGACGGGACGAATACCGGGCAAGGATGCCCATCCTGCAGTTTTTATTTCAACTTATCTCCCGCATCTTCAAGGATGACGGGCATATTCATGCAGCTGGGGTGTCAGATGTCAGTACATCATTGCGAATTTGGCCGTTATGGGTAACTGTCCTTCGGCTTATCTGCTGTGCCAATCTTGTGAGCAGATCACGCATTTACCGGTGTTCCACGCGCCGAAATTTTATCGTTATCGCGGTATACCATTGTCGGCGTTGACTCCGCGGGCTGCCGGTGTGTGCTCGCCCAATGCCGACCAGATGGTCGAATTAGATGTACCGATACAGCAGTGTTTGGGGTTTTGTCAGGACT
>JAIXSW010000115.1 GCA_027484495.1 Gammaproteobacteria bacterium | reverse complement strand
TATTGCCAACGGCCGGCAGCAAAAAGAACTGATAGAAAAAGTGATGAGCAAGCTGCAAAGCTGCTCGTAACGGGCCTGCAGCCTGCAGTCAGCCAACCCAAAATGTACTGACGCTGCCAAGCGAGGTGGTATTTGTTAAAGCCAGATCTGCCTGATACCGAGATCCCACGCTTAGCAGCACTGCATGAGCTGCATGTGCTGGATACGCCTGCAGAAAGTCGTTTTGACCAGATCACCGCGCTGGTCAGTCTGACATTTAACTGCCAGATTGTCTTGGTGTCACTGGTGGATGCTGATCGGCAGTGGTTTAAATCCCGCCAGGGGCTGGATGCCTGTCAGACTTCCCGTGATATCTCATTTTGTGGTCACGCGATTTTGCAAGACGGTCTGTTTGAGATCTGTGATGCCACCGCAGATCCGCGTTTTGCCGATAATCCGTTAGTCACATCGGCACCATTTATCCGCTTCTACGCCGGTCATACTTTAAAAAGCAGCGATGGGTATGCTGTAGGTACTTTGTGCTTGATTGACAGCGAGCCACGTCAATTAAGCACAGAGGAAAAACAGCGGTTGGCAGGTTTTGCCGCTTTGTGTGAGCGTGAACTGCACAACTCTTCGCTCTATGAAGCGCAGTTGAGCTTAGTGAAAAGTAAAAAACTGATTTCTGCGGTGACCCAACTGCAATCAGCTTTTATTCAAACCCGCGATAATCAGCTGGCTTATGGCCAGTTACTCGCCGAGCTGTTGCAGCTGATGGATAGTGCCTATGGTTTTATCGGTGAAATCTTAATTGATAGTGCCGGGCAGCCTTATTTAAAAACCTTTGCGGTGACCAATATTGTCTGGGACGACGCCACCCGGACTTTTTCTCAACAACATGCGCCGACGGAGCTCGAGTTTCGCGACTTAAATACTCTGTTTGGTGCAGCCATCCGCACCGGCGACGTGGTGATGGCCAATACAGCCGCCAGTGATCCGCGCGCGACCGGCATTCCTTCCGGTCAGCCAGCATTAAATACCTTTTTAGGTTTACCGATTGTTTTTAATGGCAGTATTAATGCGATGGTCGGTCTGGCCAATAAACCGCAGGGTTATACCGATGCTGATGTCCAGTTTTTACAGCCACTGCTTGCTGCTATTGGGCAGTTAGTGCATGCCCGTCGCATCGAGACACAAAATCTGCAATACCAGACCGAACTGGCAAAACTGTCCGCGGTTGCGACCAAAACCACCAATCAGGTCATTTTGACTGATATTTCGGGCAAAATTGTATGGGTTAACCAGCCGTTTGAGCAGTTAACCGGCTATACGTTGGATGAAGTGATAGGGCAGAAACCCGGCGATCTGCTGCAAGGCCCGGCTTCGGATCCATTACAAATTGACTTGATGCGGCAGGCAATAGAGCGCGGTCAGTCGTTTAAGGTTGATATCGTCAATTACACCAAAGCAGGTGAACCCTATTGGGTGCGCATTCAAAGTGACCCGGTACTGGATGAGCAAGGACAGCTGCAGGGCTTTATTGCTATCGAGAGTGATATCAGTGCCGAACGCCAACAGACCGAGCTGATCGAACAAAATGAACAACGTTTAACCGCAGTACTCGATGCGACGCAAATCGCCACCTGGGAATGGAATATTCAAAGCGGTGAAACAACTTACAACGAGCGCTGGGCTGACATCATTGGTTATACCCTTGCAGAGTTGCAGCCGGTCTCGATCAATACCTGGGTGCAGTTCTCGCATCCTGATGATTTAGAAGCGAGTAATGCCGCGTTACAAGCGCATTTTGCCGGCAAAACCAGTCACTACGATCTGTACTGCCGCATGCGGCATAAAGACGGTCACTGGGTATGGGTACATGATCGCGGCCAGGTAAAAACCTGGACCGCAGACGGCAAGCCGCTGCTGATGTATGGCACACATGCCGATGTCAGCGCCCAAAAAGCGATTGAACTGGCACTGAAGCAGAATAAAGATGACTTGGAGTCTTTGTTAACCAATATGCCTGCTGTTAGTTACCGGCAAACAGTACAGGGGAATTTCTCCTTTATTAGTCCGCAAATCTATCAGTTGACCGGTTACCCTCATGCTGAATTTGAGTTGCATGGCCAGCGACTGATTGAATTGATGCATCCGGATGATGTGGATGACTATCAGGCCGCGACTACAGCGCCATTCCCTCATGGTTTCCGCAGCGCCAATTTCCGCCTGCGTCACCGCGATGGGCAGTGGGTTTGGGTAAACGAGCGGGTGCACCAGCGGGTTGATGAGCAGGGTCAGTGTATTGGCTACGATGGGTTTTTATTAGATATTTCTGACGAAGTCGCCGCGCAGCAAACGATCAAACGTCAGGTGACCGCGCTGGAGACGCTCAGTAACATTGCATCGACCGCCGAACTGGATGTTGATCTGCAGATCAGCGATGCACTGATGAAAACTGCAGCGCATCTGGGATTTGACGATGCGATGGTTTTAGAGCTGAGAAACGGCATGCTGCAGATGGCGTTTTCTTGTGGCAAATCGACCCGCTATGCGCCGATGCCGGCGTCAATTACTTTGCTGCAGCAGCTCAATGCAGCTGAGTTACAGGAGATCCGCCCCGGCATGAATGCCGCTTTTGATCCCTGGCTTGCGCTGAATCAGTGGTCCTGTGTCTATGCGGTGTACTTGCGCTGGGGCGAGCAGCAAGGCATGTTGCTGTTTACGACGGATGTCTGGTTCACCCTGAACTTAAGTGCTTCCGAAAAAATGTTTGTCACCTTGTTTGTACGCTGGTTGAACGCAACCTTAGAACGTGTTGAACACTCAGCGCAGCTACAACGACTCACATCACAGCTGCCAGGCATGCTCTACCAGTTTCAGAGTTGGCCGGATGGCCGCACCGCCTTCCCATACAGTAGTCCCGGCATCACCGCTATTTACGAAGTGACGCCGGCGCAAGTTGAGCAAGATGCCACTATCGTCTTTAGCAGATTACATCCGGATGATTTGGCAAGAATCCAGCAGTCCATTGAATATTCCAGCTCAACTTTAACGCGCTGGCACTGTGTGTATCGTACCTTGTTAAGCGATGGCGCCGTGCGCTGGCTTGAAGGCAGCGCGCAACCCCAACGGTTGGAAGACGGCAGTACGCTTTGGCATGGGTACATTCATGATATTACAGAAGAAAAAAACACCGCACTTGAGCTGGCCTCGAGCGAGGCCAGGTTGCGCAGCTTTTTTGCCCTCTCGCCGGTAGGGATTGCGCTGAATGACTTGCGCACCGGCCGCTTCGTCGATGTAAACCAGGCGATGGTTCAACCTTCAGGCTATCAAATTGACGAGTTTATGCAGCTGGATTATTGGCAGCTGACGCCGCCTGAATATGCTGAACGTGAGCAGCAACAATTGCAGATCCTGCAACAAACCGGCCGCTATGGGCCCTACGAAAAAGAGTATCTGCGGCGCGATGGCAGCCGTTACCCGGTGCTGCTCAATGGTGTGTTGTTTAAAGATGCCAGTGGTAGGGATTTGATTTGGTCGATTGTCGAAGATATTTCTGTAAGGAAAGCAACGGAAACGGCGTTGTTAAATGCCAAGTCCATGGCTGAATCAGCCGCGCAAATGAAATCGATGTTTTTGGCAAATATGAGTCATGAGATCCGTACCCCGCTCAATGGCGTCATTGGCATGCTCGATTTGTTAGCCCGGACAGCGCTGACCGATCAGCAACAGGCGCATTTGGC
>JAIXSW010000149.1 GCA_027484495.1 Gammaproteobacteria bacterium | reverse complement strand
CGACTTTAAAACCAGCACTGGCGCTTTGACTGTATGCCGCGCAGCATATAGCGGCCACAAGTACAGCGCGTTTTACGGAAAAACTGCTGGTGTGACCTTGTGTTGGCAGAAAATGTTGCATAGTTGTACTCCGCTACCTTGTCTGTTGATCTGTTATGGTTTTATTTGCCAGTCAAATCTGGTAGAGGAAGACCCATTGCTCAATTAGCCATTGGTCGAACAACATAGCAGTTCTAGACTAATGTCTAATTTGCCGTAGCGGCTCTATTCGGTAGAACATCGACATCAAAGAACATCAGGCGCTCAGCGCCAAACGGGGAAGACGATTCATGACACATCCAACTTTATATCCGGTCCCGGCGTCGGCCGCAGCACGTACCTATGTAGATAATGAAACCTATCTGCAAATGTACCGTGCGTCACTCGATGCACCGGAGACATTCTGGGCGGAGCATGGCAAACGCATAAACTGGATCAAACCTTTTACTCAAGTGAAAGACACCAGCTTTGCGCTCGGTAATGTGCACGTGAATTGGTTCAGTGACGGCACGCTCAACGCGAGTTATAACTGTCTGGATCGCCACCTGCCGGAAAAAGCGCAGCAGGTTGCTTACTACTGGGAAGGTGATGAACCCGGAGTAGAAAAAGCCGTGACCTATCAGGAGTTATATGACGAGGTCTGTCAGCTCGCGAACGGCATGCGCTCATTGGGCGTCGGCAAAGGCGATCGCGTCACCGTTTATTTACCGATGATCCCTCAGGCCGCCGTTGCCCTGCTGGCATGCGCCCGGATTGGCGCCGTGCATTCAGTCGTTTTTGCCGGATTTTCACCAGATGCACTTGGCAGCCGGATTGTAGACTGTGATTCGAAACTGGTGATCACTGCAGATCAGGCGCTGCGCGGCGCTCGTCTGACAGCACTGAAAGATAATACTGATCAGGCTTTGGCACATCTCGGTAAAGCCAACCCGGTAAAACACGTCATTGTAGTCAAGCATGTGGGCCAGAATATCGACGAGCATCCGGGCCGCGATATCTGGTATCACGAATTACTGGCCGCACAAGCGAAGCACTGCGAGCCTGAAGTGATGAATGCGGAAGATCCGCTGTTTATCCTCTATACCTCTGGCTCTACCGGCAAACCGAAAGGCGTCCTGCATACAACCGGCGGCTACATGGTTTGGGCATCAATGACTCATCAGTACGTATTTGATTATCATCCGGGCGATGTGTACTGGTGTGCTGCTGACGTTGGCTGGGTCACCGGACACACATATATAGTGTATGGACCGTTGGCCAACGGTGCGACCAGTGTGATGTTTGAAGGCGTACCGACTTACCCAAGCGTAAAACGCATTGCGCAAATCGTCGATAAATATCAGGTCAACATTTTATATACCGCCCCCACTGCGATCCGGGCATTAATGGCGCACGGTGCAGCACCTGTGGCAGGCGCAGACTTAGCATCGTTAAAAGTTCTGGGCAGTGTCGGTGAACCCATCAATCCGGAAGCCTGGCATTGGTACCATGAACAAGTTGGCAAAGGTCGCTGCCCGATTGTCGATACCTGGTGGCAAACAGAAACCGGCGGCGTCCTGATCACGCCGTTACCTGGCGCGACTGAACTCAAGCCGGGCTCTGCCACGCGGCCATTTTTTGGGGTACAACCGGCAATCGTCGATAACGAAGGCAATTTGTTGCACGGTGCCTGCGAAGGCAATCTGGTATTGCTGGACAGCTGGCCGGGTCAGATGCGCTCGTTATACGGTGATCATGACCGCTTTGAGCAAACCTATTTTTCAACTTACAAAGAAATGTACTTCACCGGAGACGGTGCCAAACGCGACGAAGATGGCTATTACTGGCTGACGGGCCGGGTTGATGATGTGTTGAACGTGTCAGGACACCGGTTGGGAACCGCCGAAATCGAAAGCTGTTTAGTGGCGCATGAAGCGATTGCAGAGGCCGCGGTCGTAGGCTATCCACATGATATGAAAGGTCAGGGTATTTATGTGTTTATCGCACCGAGGGTTGGTGTTGAGCCGAGTGAAGAACTGACCAAAGCGGTCCGCGATTGGGTCCGTCGTGAAATTTCTCCGATTGCTTCGCCGGATCTGATCCAGTGGGCGCCAGGTTTGCCGAAAACCCGCTCGGGCAAAATTATGCGCCGTATTCTGCGTAAAATTGCCGCCAATGAACATGATTCGCTGGGGGATATCTCAACATTGGCTGATCCGTCTGTCGTTGAGCATCTGATTAATAATCGACTCAACAAATAACTTAGAGCTAAGGCCATAATCTGTAAGGGATTATGGCCTCTGTTTGCCATGGACAGACTGGCACAGACTGGTTAAGCTGAACCTGGATATATATCTTCGCTGTCCGAGGGCACCTGATGACTAAATTAATTGTCGCTGACGACCACCCGCTGTTTCGCAATGCGCTGATTAATGCAATTGGCAATATCATCACGGTTGAAGCCACTATCGAAACCGACTGTTTTGACGCGACGGTACAGGCATTGGAACAACATCCTGACGCCGATCTGTTGTTACTCGATTTGCATATGCCGGGAAACTGCGGTTTTCTTGGTTTAATTCAATTACGTAAGACCTTTCCGACGATGCCAATTGTCGTGATCTCCGCTAGTGACGACCTTGATGTGATCCGACGGGTAATGAACTTCGGTGCATCGGCTTATATCCCGAAATCGGCGCATCCGTTAGAAATTGGCAATGCGCTGAATGCTGTCCTGAATGGTGAGTTGTGGTTACCAGAAAAATATCAGCATTTATTCAAAGCAGATCCGCAGCAGCATGATGATTCAGACTTAGCTTCCCGGGTCGCGCAACTGACGCAACAACAATATAAAGTGTTGTATTACCTGACCGAAGGCTGGCTGAATAAACAAATCGCTTATGATTTACACATTTCTGAAGCAACGGTCAAAGCGCATATGACGGCTATTTTCCGCAAATTAGGCGTGACCAACCGGACCCAGGTTGTTATTCAGGCACAGCGCCTGCAACTGGAAACACCGGCAGATCGTGATTTGTCCCGACACCCCGGCTAAGACAAACCGGGGATCGCACTGTGATCGACCTCGTCAATTTGCTCAGCGGCCAGAAACTCCTGGG
>JAIXSW010000542.1 GCA_027484495.1 Gammaproteobacteria bacterium | reverse complement strand
TGCAGGACATCAGTGTGATGGGCAAAGTCAGTTTTGTGATGAAAGCCGGCAAAGTCTATAAACAGTAACAAGCGGTAAAACGTAAAAAAGCCGCAGTATTGCGGCTTTTTTTATGTACAACAGGATGTACGGAGTTGCCGTTATTTCTGCAGTAAATCGATGGCAGCGGCCGTCATCGCCTGCACACCGGCCTGAATCGCCGGCTCGGCTTCCGGCGCAAATTTGCTGGTGTGTGTACCCGCGACTTGCACTTTGCCAGCCTTAGCTTGTGCTAGCAAGCCGGCAGGAATGACACCAACATTAAATAACACTGTCGGAATTTGCTGTCCCTGCAGGCTGTATCGGGCAAAATCTTCGCTGCCCATAATCGGAAAACCATCATTGACCCGGTCAGAGCCGAGAGCCGCAGTGATTGCAGCTTTGACCTTTAGCGCTAGCTTTTTATCATTGATGTTGGCCGGGCCTGTTTCGGTTTCAATGATTTTGACTATGGGTTTGCGTTCCGCCGGTAAGCCATTGCTGACCGCGATGCCTTCAGCGGCCTGCTGAATACCTGCCACAATGATGTTCATCGCTTTTTCGCTGTGCGCCCGGGTGGTCAGCTCAAGTTTGACTTCATCGGGGATGATATTGCGTTTGGTACCGCCATGGATGGAGCCGACCGTGACGACTGCGGGGTCGAGCGGGTCTTGGTTGCGGCTGACGATGGTCTGGATTTGATTGATAAACTGCGCGGCCATCACCACCGGATCTTTGCCGCGATGGGGCGCGGCACCGTGACCGCCGACGCCGCGGATGGTGACATCAATAGAAGTGACCGCTGCATGCGTCGCGCCGGCGTAAACGCCAATCACCCCGGTCGCCAGGCCTGCCGACACGTGCATGGCCAATGCCATATCCGGTTTACCAAAACGTTGATATAACCCATCACGCAGCATCGCCTGTGCGCCATCGAGGGTTTCTTCAGAAGGCTGGCCGACCAGCACCAAGGTGCCTTGCCATTCGCTGCGCCGAGCTGCCATTTCGCGCGCGGTACCGAGTAATGTCGTGGTGTGCAGGTCGTGTCCACAGGCGTGCATCACGCCGACCTGTTGTCCCGCGGCATTGGTGCTGGTGACTTTACTGGCGTAAGGCAGGTTGGTTTCTTCGGCAATCGGCAAGGCATCCATATCGGCGCGGATCAGCAGCCGTGGTCCAGTGCCGTTTTGCAGAACTGCAACCACGCCATGTGCCTGAGATCCATCGATGTATTTGCCAACGCCTGCAGTGACCTGAAATCCGGCTTTGCGCAGCTCAGTCGCCAGCAATGCGGCGGTGTTAGTCTCAAAGTGCGATAACTCAGGGTTAGCATGCAGCTGCTGGTAAAAGTCGAACAGCGCATCAGCCAATACTGGGGGAGCAAAGGCCAGGTAGAGTGCCGTAGCAAACCAAGAAGATTTCATCGTATTTCCTTGTCGACTCTGTGGGACTGGTGTCAGTAGCTGCTAATCGGTCTGGTGCCGCAGCCATGGTCATACTAGGCGCTGTGTGGAAAATAAACAATTAATCCTGTGAGCCTGCTTGTTACAAATTGGGTAGATCTGAGCTTCACTTTCAATGCGTTACGTGTGGGCGACTTTCAGTTTTTCGGGCATTAGAGAGAACAGCAGGCAACAAAAAGCCGCTGTATAGCGGCTCATGTCTCAGTGCACGGGTTTGAGAATTTCCAGCAACTGGCGGATATCTTGTTTAATCGACTCAGCCAGCTGTATTTCAGTTTGCTGGCGCAGATGATCGAGCCGGCGCAGCTCTTTTTTGTCGAGTGCTTTGCGGGCTTCATGCGTCGGCATCGCCTTGACGCAGTCATACATCGCAAACAAGCCGGGGTAACGGCAGGCTTGTGCCAGCTCCGGCTGCAGATTCTCCAGCAACACCCAAATCCGCAAACCGGCTTCAGACAGTTCGCATTGGTCTTCCAGCGTGGCCTGGCCAATCAGCACAATACTGTCGAGCAGATACTGCTGATGTTCGGCCTGCTTACGTTGGTGCTCTGCTTTGGCTTGTTGCTGCTGCAATTTTTGTTTTTGCAGTTGCGACAATAAACGGCCGAGATAAAACGCCAGTGCGCTGACAATCAGCACACCGAGGCCCAGCAAACCCCACCAGATAGTCATTTTGTGTTACTCGCCCAGTAAATCTTTACGCCAGTCAGTACGCTCAAACTCTGCCAGCGGATCCGCATCTTCTGCAGCGGCGTCAGTCTCGTCTGATTCTTCGTCTTCATCCAGACCCAGCAACGTCAGCAATTCGGCATGACGGGCGGTTTTGGCATTGAAGTACTTGGCATCTTTACCAGTCAGAATTTCGCCGTTTTCGACGCGTTCCACCAGGTCCAGCAGCTTTTCATCCTGCTCCAATGCCGCGAGTTCCTGTTCCGGTGGCAAAGCAACGACTTTGACTTTAGCCAGTTGGGCTTTAGGTTTGAAATCTGGCGTTTGTTGTAGCAGTTTTTGTTCTGCTTCATTTACGTGCAGCTCAATCGGCTTTTTGCTGCCGTGGCGCGGATCTTTATTGGCCGGACCGCTTTGTTGTGATTTTTCCGGCTGCGGGGCATTGCGGCTACCGGATTTTAAACCAGCACCTTTTTTCTTGGTCTCGACCGGACGCTCGCGCGTTTGCCGTGCTTCGGCTGCGGGTTTGTGGCGATTGCCAATCTGACCGCTGGTGCGGGACTTTTTGATGCGTGTCATGGTGTGTACCTGTAGAAAAGGGCGCGTATTTTAACCAGTTTTTGCTACAAAGCCTATGGCTTTATCGGTGATCTCGGCGGGAACATTGCAAATCGGACCGTAAAAAAACAAAACGGCGATAACTTAAAGCCATCGCCGTCTGAAAAGTTGTGCAAGCAGCACTGAATTTTGTTATGTCGTCCTAACCGTTTCAGACACCCTGTCTGGTCAGTTTCCGTATATTGTTACGTCGCTTCCGTGCAAAAATTGTTATTCGCGATCGTCCTAATACTTTTTTCGTCTTCCTTGGGGCTCGCGTTAAAAACGCCGACATCAGTGATGATGTCATTTTAAATGTACTAAAGCACAGCTGCTTTCCATGCAAAACTTCCGTTTTGTCTGAGTGTTACCAAAAGTAACGGGGTTTAATTTACTCCGATTG
>JAIXSW010000154.1 GCA_027484495.1 Gammaproteobacteria bacterium | reverse complement strand
TGTAATAGCGTTGATCGCTGACTGACCAGCAATTTCAACCAGATCAAAATTCAGCCGATGGTCAATACGGCTGACCACATCGGACAATTGCAGCCGGTTAAATAGCACCAAATGCTTCAGCTGAGGGAAAGCTCCGTCGGATTTTAGCTGGTACGTTACCGTGGGTTGTACATGTAATTGTCTTGTCGCGGCGTTTTCAACTCGCAAGACAAACTCTTTACAGGCACGACCATAATGAAACCAACTGCCGTAACTCACTTCCCCCCAATAGCCTATCGTGGTCTCGTCGCAACGTGATTCCAGCATAGTCTCGTTGACAGAGTAGCCAACGTTCAGATATTGGTCATGCCATAGCTGCGGGTAATGCCACTGCTCTCTGTCATTGCGGGGTGCCTGTGTCAGTTCCAGCCGTCCCCGGTTTTCGTTAACTCTGAGCGCCCCGGTATAGGCTTTGACACTAGACTTTAAGGGCAGCTGGTCCGTATAAAAATCAACCGCAGCGACTAACTGACGTGGCCCGGTACCAGACATCAGCCACTTCCGGATGGTGCCGTCAACAGAGGCGGAGAAATACCCTGAATGTGCCTCTTTAATAAAGCCAGCAGACAAAACCTGAATTTGCGGTGCCGTTTCCGGCAACAATAATGGCCCGGCCTGATAAACCCGTATCACATCGCCATCTTTTGGTGTAATGGGCCAGATGTAGCTAAAGCCGCCGCCCGTGGCCGGAGCTTTGCCTGCCAGCAACCCAAACTTGATCAGACTGTTGTGATCAAAAACAATGTTTGCGTTAGTGGAACCATTGCCAATAGCACTTTGCCAGCTGAAAAATCGGGTCTCAGGCTGGGCCATGTCAGGTTGAGGATATTGATTTGTTTGCTCAAAGCTCCAGCCTGCTGAGCTAAAACCACCAGACATTACTGCTCTGGGTTGTAACGGACATGTCCTTGAACACCAGGAAAATGCATAAAGTACAGGCATAACTGGTTGTAATTGCTGCAGTAACGCAAAACTGCTGATACTAATGCTGCCAGAGGAAAAATCGTAAGGCTGGTTTAGGAATTTCACATTGTTGATTTTGTGATACTCAGTCAACAAGGCAGCATTAATGCGCAGCAATGCGTTACCATCATTCAGCGTCGGGAAATCCAGTTTTAGGGCTCCCAATATGTAACCGTTGGCAGGAACCTGTGGATCTGGCATTTCCAGTCTGCCGATAATGTGTTTGAACCCGGTTACATTTGGCATCCGGATTTGTTTACTTCCTGCTTGCTCAAAACTAAATCCCGAGACATATAAGCGTTCAATCAGCGCTTCATCAAGTACACGCAATTCGACCAGAGAACCATCATGTTGTATCTGCAATGCCTGGTACTTTTCATACCATACCGGCAAGGTCAGACGCTGTGTGCCGACGTCAAAAGCCAGCTGAAAACCAGCAACACCACCATTGTTATTTGGGTATTCAATCTCGTTGCTTTGCGCGTTGAATTTCAATTCAAAAGTGACACTGCTGTTGGCTGCAACCTGTTGGACCGGTTGCGTAAAATTCAGGTTCAAACCGGCGTCATTTTGCGGAAGGACGCTGGCACTCACAGTGACATTTTCAGCAGTCGGATTAACAAAAGTGACCTGACGACTGCCACTGAAGACCGATTGATCGTGGGGAACCCGACCTAAAGTCAGTGCTGTTTCACGCAAAAAATAAGACTGTGCTAAAGCACTCAACACATTCAACCGGCCGCTGCCTGTTTCGGCCGGATTAGCGTTGATCAGGTCAGCAGATTGCATCAACCGCTGTTTCAGCTGCAACGGAGTTAAGTCGGGTTGCGTCTGTAATAACAGTGCCGCGGCACCGGCAACGTGAGGTGCGGCCATACTGGTACCGGTCATCCGTTGCAGACCGCCGCCAGATTTCGCCGCTTCGATATCAGTGCCGGGCGCAGCGATTTCAGGTTTCAGATAGTCAGCATCTTCAAGCGGGCCACGGCTGCTGCTGAAATTGACCCGATCATCACGTCCGGTATTAGCCACAGTGATCACGGAGGGGGCAGCAGCTGGAGTGCCGATGGTCAGATAGTCATAACTATTGCCCGCAGCGACCACGACAGTGACACCAGCCTGCACAGCCCGTTCTGCAGCCTGACTGATAGGAGACTGTGCGTCACCAGGTCCGCCAAGACTCATATTGATTACATCGGCACCATCGTCCGTCGCCGGGTCGCCATCCGGGTCGACCGCATATTCAATGCCGGCGATGATACTGCTGTCAAAACCATAGCCTTGATCGTTCAGAACTTTCACTGCCATCAATTGCGCATCCGGCGCCACACCATTGCCCGTATCAGCTTTGCCGGCAGCAATCGCTGCGACATGAGTGCCATGGCCATGCACATCAGACACGTCATCAGTGTTGGTAATGGTATTTCGGGCCCGAATTACTTTGCAGTGTTCACCCAGACAACCACCTAATGCCGGATGACTAAAATCGACGCCGGTATCCAACACGGCGATTCTGACGCCTTGCCCGGTGATACTGCGTCCTTGCAGATCCTTTTTCTCCCAGACCTGCGGCGCTTTGATTTTCGGCACACTTTCTGACAACGTCACCTGATAGGCCTGTTCTGGCCACACCCGGACTACTCCAGGGAGCGCGGCTAATTGCGCCTGCGTCATCGTTCCAGACACCAGTAACATATTATTGAGGTAGCTAAATTGTTGTTCCACCTTAGCACCGGCAAGCAGTTGCACTGCCGCAGCCACTTGCTGCTGCTCAGACTGGATCTGTTGTTGTAGTTGCTTTACCAGGACCTGATCGCCGGCCAGTGCGCGTACATTTTGAGCGAACGCCTGTTGCCGCGCGGCAGTATTGGAGCGACCAGACTTGGCCTGAAATTGCTGTAGCGCTTGTTGCTGCAACGATGGATATAAAGCAAGCCCCCGCAGTTCCAGCAGAAACTTTGGCTGAGACTGCCGATACCAGCGGATGGATTGTCCATGCGGACCTGTCGTCTGCAATAAATGGCCTGAAGACTGAGCTTGGCTATGATTGGATATGAAAGCTGCGTTTACATCGGTTTGTGCTGACACCGTTGAGGTAGCGATCAGTACAATGATAGAAATAAGTAATTTATTCATTAGCATTCCTTTGCTTTTTTATGAGTTTAACGCGAAATTTGCTGTATGCACCAGCTATTTCCGGATGCTTTCCATCCTCTGCTTTTGCTGCTATTTCCGCTACAATAGCGCCACTTTCCCGCGCCGGAGCCCCAGATGTCTCTCTCTGCTGAACCGAACTTTCCGACCATTGCCGATTATGTCGGCCAGACGCCATTGGTGCGGCTGCAACGCATGGCGTCCCATACGCAAAGCACTGTCTTGTTAAAGCTTGAAGGCAATAATCCGGCGGGGTCCGTCAAGGACCGACCGGCACTGAATATGCTGAATGCCGCCGAAGCGCGCGGTGATATTCAGCCCGGCGATACCATCATTGAGGCGACCAGCGGCAATACCGGCATCGCACTGGCGATGGCCGCAGCGATTAAAGGCTACCACATGGTGCTGATCATGCCGGACAACGCCACTGCCGAGCGCAAAGCGTCGATGCAGGCTTATGGCGCCGAACTGATTCTGGTCACCAAAGCTCAGGGCATGGAAGGCGCGCGCGATTTAGCGCTGAAGATGCAGCTTGAGGGCAAAGGCAAGGTGCTGGACCAGTTTAACAACCGCGACAATCCGGCCGCGCATATTGCCGGCACCGGGCCAGAGATCTGGCAACAAAGCCAGGGATTGGTCACGCATTTCGTCTCCAGTATGGGCACAACTGGCACCATTATGGGCGTTTCCACTTATTTGAAACAGCAAAACCCGGCGATCCAGATCGTTGGTTTGCAACCCGCAGAAGGCAGCTCAATCCCGGGGATCCGGCGCTGGCCGGAAGCTTATCTGCCAGGTTTTTATCAGAAAAGCCGCGTCGATTTAGTGCTGGATGTCAGTGAGGCCGATGCGGTCGCCACCACGCGGCGCTTAGCACGCGAAGAAGGCATTTGTGCAGGCGTCAGTTCCGGCGGCGCGGTCTTTTCCGCCATCCGGTTGGCCGAACAAAATCCCGGCGCCGTGATTGTCGCCATTATCTGCGACCGCGGTGATCGTTATTTGTCTTCCGGCTTATTCAATGATTAGGAACAGCTGTGACTTTTGAATGGATGGCGCTGGCCGCAGCTTTGTGTTGGGCGGTTGGCAGTTTAATTTCGGCACCGGCATCAGCACATTTAGGTGCCTTTGCTTTTACCCGCTGGCGGATGACATTCGCCAGTCTGTTGTTATGGTCGGTTGCCCTGTACAGCGGCAGCTGGCAGACATTGCCGGCGGACCAACTCTGGTTGCTGGCAGCATCCGGCATCATCGGTATTCTGATTGGCGACACCGCCCTTTTTGCTTCGATGAACCGGCTGGGGCCGCGTCGGGCAGGTGTGCTCTTTGCGACACATGCGTTGTTTTCTGCGGTGCTGGCCTATTTGTTTCTCGGCGAAACGCTGTGGGGCTGGACCCTGTTTGGCTCTGGGTTGCTAGTCAGTGGCGTGATGTGTGCGATTTTGTTTGGCAAAAGAGCCAGTGAACAGCACCACTGGGAAACCTCCAATCATCAGCTCGGTATTGGCATTGGCCTGGGCTTGTTATCGGCTTTATGTCAGGCCGTCTCGACGCTGATGCTCAAACCGCTGATGGAAACGGATATCGACGCCATCGCCGCCTCGGCGGTGCGGATGAGCACAGCGCTGCTGTGTCACTTAGTGCTGTTGTGGCTCGGCTTTAAAGTGGCGCGGACCTATCTGCCGATGACCCGCAAAGTCCTTGGCATGGTTGCCTTTAATGCCACGCTATCGATGGTAATAGGTATGACACTGATCTTGCAGGCACTGAAACTCGGTGATGCCAGCCTTGTTGCCATGC
>JAIXSW010000049.1 GCA_027484495.1 Gammaproteobacteria bacterium | reverse complement strand
TCATAATCCGCTAACTCTTGTCCTGTCCGGCGCCATAATAGTGCGCGACATAAATCAATGGGACATAAGCTAAAGTTAGCGCAACTGCACCATCTACTGCATATTTGACGACCAACCAACTCCAGGGCAACAGCCAGAACAAATTAATCAGCAATACCATGTAACTTACTTTCCAATGTTTGCCAAAAATCTGTGCGCCATGTTGATAGGCATGACTGCGATGCGCCTGATAAAACGGTTTTCCCCGATACAACCGGACTATTAATGTATAAGTCGCGTCAACGATAAACACTCCCAGCATAATAAGCCAACACCACAGCAAATCAGCATTCTGCCAACTACTGATCAGGGCAAAACAGGCCAAGATAAAACCGATAAATCCACTGCCGGCATCGCCCATGAAGATCCGCGCAGGCGGATGATTCCATAGTAAAAACCCGGCAACGGCTGCTGCCAGATAAAAATGCAGATCGACCAACCACGGCTGCGCATTGACTTCGATAGCAAGAAAAGCAACACACAGGCACGCCGACAAAGCTTCAAAACCCGCAATGCCATCGATGCCATCCATAAAATTGTATAAATTAAGCAACCAGATGACCGCGATAGTCGCCAATACCCAACCCATCACGCCAAAATCGATCTCGGTACCAAAGAGTTTCAAAGTTGGCAGACCATTAACCAGCCATACTACGGTCATTGCAGCAACACAATGCACTAACAAACGCCAGCGGGCATTGACATGGCCATGGTCATCAAGAAAACCAATCAATGCGACCATAAGACCAGCGCCAAGTAAACCAGTGCCCAGCAACAACGGGACTTGTGCATAAAAACACAGTGCGGCCAGTGCTAGACTAAAACTGATCACCACAGCCAACCCACCGCCCCTTGGGGTCGGTACTGAATGTGAACTGCGGGCGTTTGGCAGATCCATGACATTTTTGTGCAATGCATAACGGCGCAGCACGCCCGTCAGAATCAAACTCAACAAGAAAATAAATAGAAAATTCATCTCGATACTAACGCTCACTTTGAGAATTATTTAGATAATTCAGCGACAACGGCCTGGTGAATCACGACCTGAGGTTTAAAAGGCGGCTGCCATTGCAACAATTCCATGGTGGGCGATATATCAATCCGAAGATCACCACAAAGCCGGTCAATAGCTGCTTTTTTCCCAAGTAATCTGCCGATCCCGTGTAACAGGGCCGGAGGAAATGGCAGCAACCAGGCCTTTTTTCCACCGGCGCTGGCTATCATCGCCATCAAATCTGCCGTGGATAAATCATGATTGTCACTCGCCAGAAAAATCTGATTTGCTGCCGCAGGGTGATCGATGCAACGTTCAATCAGACTGATCAGATTCGGTAACGCTAGCAGGCTGCGACTATTGTTAACGGCTTTGAACGGCAGCGGAATCTGCTTTTGCATCAACCGTATCAGCTTTTGAAAATTCGCTTTGACGCCCTGGCCATAAATCAGCGGTGGTCGGATAATAACGACCTCCATGCCGCTGTCTTTGCTTATCTGCAGCAACCCCTGCTCCGCTTCATATTTTGATTGCGCATAAGGATCTGAAGGGCACGCCGCCTGATCAGCACGAAAGGGCTTCCCGCCTAAGTTGGCTTCCCCCATGACTTTGATCGAACTCAGAAATATAAAACGACGGACTCCTTGTGTCGCCGCCTGCTGCGCCAGATTGAGAGTCACCTGCGTATTCATTAATCTGAATTCAGCCAGTGGATCGGCCGCGTTATCCTGCATCATATGGACGCGGGCGGCCGTGTGGATCACGACGTCTTTGCTGTGTAAAACAGCCGATAAATCAGTGTCAGCAGATAAATCTGTCTGTACATGGTACGCCTGCTGAAATCCACTTTGACGCCTGCTCAGTGTTGTCAGTGCGATATGATCATTCTGCAACAGATGTTCGCACAAAGCTGAACCGACAAATCCGTGCGCACCAGTCACAACGACAGAAAGCTGCTTACTCATGGCTATCAGCTCCGGCGATTAATTGTTGATACAGACTCATATAGGTCTGACCAATTTGCCGCTCGCCAAATCGCTGTTCGGCTAGTACGCGACCGGCACGGCCAAACTGAAGCCGCATTTGCGGATCCTCAATGAGCTGACCGATAGCGCGAGCCAGTGCCTGTGCATCCTTGACCGGCACTAACAAGCCAGTGACATCAGGTATAATGACGTGACGGCAGCCAGCAACGTCTGACGTCACGACGGGTCGGCCACATGCTGCCGCCTCAATCAACACTTTGGGTAAACCTTCTCGGTACGAAGGTAATACGATCACATGGCACTGCCGGAACAGCGCTGCCATATCCTCGCAAAAGCCCAAAACCTGCACATTCCCTTGCTGTTTGATGACCGCTAATTCTTCACTATTCAGTGACGCCGGATTGTCGGGATCTATATCGCCTGCAAGCACAAACTCAACATTGGGCACATCCTTGAGTTGCTGCGCCGCCAGCAGAAACTCCTGCACGCCTTTATCACGAAGTAACCGGGCAGCGAAGATGACACGTACTTTACCAGCGAGCTCCGGGATGACATGAAAATGCTCTAAATCCACCCCAGCGCCATGAACAACAACAGTACGTTGCGCTTTAACTATCCCGGACTGGCAAAACGAATCCCGGTCCGACTCATTTTCAAACAACACCCGAATGTTGCGATGCCCAAATACGTAGGTATAAAGCGCAGAAATGACTTTCTTCAGACCTAAAGTATTTCCTTGCTGATTAATAAACACATATCCCAACCCAGTGACCGCTGACAGGACCGCTTTGACTCCGGTCAGACGTGCTGCGATACCGCCGTAAATCACTGGTTTTATTGTGATCAGGTGGACTAGATCCGGTTTTACCTGCCGGAACAAACCGATCACGGCCCACAAACTTTTGAGTTCCCGCCAAACATTGGTTCCACTTCGGCTCATTGGGATCTCATGATGGATCAATCCGGCAGCATGGATCTTGGCCACTTCAGGCCCCGCCATCGTTGCAATATGCACCTGATAACCAGCAGCTTGGGCCGTTGTCGCAATGCCCAGCCAATGAGACAGGAAAAATTTCGGGATATTGACGACGATTAACACTTTCTTCATTTAAAACCCTGATACATCCCGATAAATAGCCAAATAACCCGCACTGACTGCCGAAATTGAGAAACGTTCGATCACGCGTTGACGCCCTGCTTCCCCGCGCTGATGCAATTCAGCAGTATCCATGTCAATGTGACGCAGGATACCATCAGCCATCTCATCGATATTTTCCGGGCTGACAAAAGTAACACAATCTCCACCCAGTTCTACGCAATCGCCGACCTGAGTAGCAACACAAGGCAAGCC
>JAIXSW010000027.1 GCA_027484495.1 Gammaproteobacteria bacterium | reverse complement strand
TGTCCATCGTCTGTGGCCGCTTTGATTTCGTCGATAGTCGCGTCATGCAGCCAAAACTCAGCAGTTAAAGTGCCGCGTCCAGGACGGATAAAATCAATATCGGCTTTTTTTTTTTTTTTTTTGTAAGTCTTGCCCATCGCGCCCATCAGCAAGAGCGGATAAATCGGATCCGTCATTGCGAACATGGTCCCACCAAACTGCGTTCCATTAATATTGCGCCGCCAGGGTCGGTCGCTTAATTCGACTTTGGCATAACGATAGTCAGTTGCCAGCACTGCTACTTTGATACCGTTAAACCAGAATGGTGGCCAAAAATTCAGCAAATGCCGCATCACACCGGGTTTGAACGCCCATTTCATAACTTGTATTCCCTAACTGGTCCGTCCTGTGATTATGCCGCTTTTAATCCCGTCTGACCAGCGAAGCGGCAAGCAAGCCAATTTTCGCTTTTCCTCAAGCGAATAATAGTCTTATAATCGCTTAACCCTTATTTTTTAGTGATGCCCCCATGCCAGACCATAATAGCGAGCTACGCAAAGCAGGTTTAAAAGTCACGCTGCCACGCGTAAAAATCCTTGAGATCCTGCAGGATCCAGCGCACCAACACATCAGCGCTGAAGACGTCTACAAAATCCTGCTGGAGATTGGCGAAGATATCGGGCTCGCCACTGTGTACCGGGTGCTGAACCAATTTGACGATGCTGGTATTGTCACCCGTCATCATTTTGAAGGCGGTAAATCAGTGTTTGAATTGAGCCGGATTGACCACCATGACCATCTGGTTTGTCTGAATTGCGGTAAAGTGATTGAATTTGAAGATGACGAAATCGAACGCAAACAGCTTAAAAAAAAAAAAAAAAATGGCATTAAGTTAACGCACCACAGTCTGTATCTGTACGGCGAGTGCGTCGATAAAGCTGCCTGTGATCAGTACAAAACTTCTCAACATAAATAGACAATCATCAGATTGAAAAAGGCCGCTGATTTGCGGCCTTTTGTTTTTTCAATGCGCACAGCAGTTTCAGCGCTCGCTATTGAGCAGTACGCATTGTTGCTGACGACATGCCGGCTGCGGTGCCACTAATTGCTGGCAAATACTGCGTTGGCCTAACCGCTGTTGTTGTTCCTGGCGAATGCGGGTGTAACGGTCGTTGGTGATGGTCAGCATTTTTTGGTCAGTCTGTTGGGTGGAAAACAACAGGAACTGCTCAGGCCCGCCGCAAGACCGAGAACCGATACCAAGCACCTGACATTGCTGATCAGTGGTACAGCTTTTGTCCAGCGTCAATTTTTGCATGCGCTGGTATAGCTGGCGGCCATCGACCTGCATCTGTGCGAGCGGTCCATCGAGTTCTGTCAGTAAATTTTGGTTTGATGGAGGTGTCTGACTGCAGGCTGTTAACACCATCGCAGGCAACAACATGAGAACGCGTAACATCGACATCGGAACTTCCCTGGACTCAGGCTAAAAAGCCTTGATTGTTAAATCTGTGTAAGGCAACCAGATTAACAAGCTCCGCGTGACAGTCAAGCAATGCCAGTGTTTCAAATGTACAAAAATTGTCAGCAGACATGAATTGCGGCGCTGAAGCATTGCAATTCATGTCCGTGCAAGCACTGGTCTTCACTTCAGAACAGCAGGTGAGCCATACCGGCGATGACCGGCAACGTGATCAGAGTGCGCAGAATGAACAACACAAACAAATCTAACAAGGTCACGGGTATTTTACTGCCAAGTAATAAAGCACCGACTTCTGACATGTAAATAAGTTGAGTGACTGATAATGCTGCAATAACAAAACGGGTAAGCTCACTGGGAACTTCGCTGACAAGAATCGAAGGAACAAACATATCGGCAAAACCAACCATTACTGATTTCGCCGCCTGGTCCGGATATGGTATTTGCAATAGCTCTAATAGCGGCACAAATGGCGCGCCAAGGATACTAAACACCGATGTATGCTCAGCAATGACCAGCGCCATGGTGCCGACTGCCATTATCACCGGTAAGATGCCGAAAAGCATATCCAGCACCGCTTCCACCCCTTCTCGCAGGGTCGCGCGGATGCCAGTAGCCTGACTGGCACGATGCAGTCCGTGCGCGACGGCGCGGCTGAACACAGAAGTTTGATTAAATTGACCACCTTCTGCACGCATATGGTCAACCCCGTCAATATAAGTATCGGGCTTGCCGCGCAGTGGTGGCAAATATGGCAGGACAATCGCGGCGATCAGGCCAGCAGAACAAATAGTGGCATAAAACGGCAGGAACATGTGTTCTAGCCGGACTTGTCCCAGTACCACAATACAAAACGTAATCGAGACTGCAGAGAAAGTAGTCCCGATCACAGCTGCCTCGCGCGCCGTGTAAAACCCTGCTTCGTATTGTTTACTGGTGAGTAAAATTCCAACGCTGCCGTCGCCTATCCAGGAGGCGATGCAATCGACCGCGGAGCGACCAGGTAAACGAAACACCGGACGCATAATTTTGGTCATTAAAGTGCCGACAAATTCCAGCAAGCCAAAATTTAGCAACAATGGCAATAGCAGGCCGGCAAAGACAAACACACTTAATAGTACTGGCAGCAGGTCATTTAACACTAAAGCGCCTGTCGCCTGGCTGGTGATAAATGCCGGGCCCTGGCCAGATAACACCATTAGTAATAGCACCGCACCGAGCACTCGGACCAGGACCCAGCCCCAACCCGGGCTGAACAACTTACCGACAAAACTACTAGGCGGGATCTTTGCTGGTTTTAGCAATTTCACGCCCAACGTCAGCACTGCCGACACAGTAACAATAAATGCCAACAAATATGGCATCCAGCTACCCAGCGTCATTTTGAGCTGATTTGCCAGCACTGCGACCGGAATTGTCAGGCCTTTTTCGGCAGGGATCGGCGTCATAAACAGAAAAACACCGAGTAACGATGGCAATAGCAAAATGAGCCAGTTGCGTAAGGTCGAATAGTTTTCAGATGCGGGCATGATGGGACATCGGTGTTGATCAGTTCAAGGCGGCACAGCCTAATCAAAACGACGGTTGCTGTCACGCGGCTTTGGTTAGTTCGGCGAAAAATCAGCCATGGCTCAGCATAAATGCTGAGCGGGGACCATTAATTCAGCTCAATAAAGGTTAAACCTATTTGATACAAATCCTCTGATTCCTGCGTACATCGCACTACTTTCGCATGCGCATCGAGCGGCACAACAGAACTGTTATTGGATTCGAGTCGCAGATGGATCATCGTGCCCATTTCCAGTGGCTCATCAATCTCAACAGCCATGCCGGTGGCGCTTAAATCCCGACAGATACCACCGAGCATCCGGCCTGATTCCGGATCATTGATCATCATCTGGACTTCAGTATTTACCATCATTCGAAAATAGTTACGTTTATCGTTTCTGCTCAGCATGGGTTGTCTCGTCTAAGGCCGACCGCATTTGTTATAAAGCTTTCTGGCAATACTGTAAAGCGCTGCCATTAGCACCAACCTGTCAATTGCTCAATCTGCGATAAAATTCGTTCTGGCGAGAAAGGCTTTGAAATAAAGCCTAACGCACCGGCCGCACTGGCTGCCCGTTCCTCTGCGGGCGAATCAAGACCCGAGACCATGATCACCGGAATATCTGCAGTCAGTGGATTATGTTTCAACAAAGTACACAAATCGATGCCCGTGAGTCCTGGCATCAAAATATCCAGCAAAATTAAATCGGGTTTATCCTCGTGGATCAATGTCAATGCTGCCTGGCCCTGGGCAGCATAGCTCAACGCATATCGTGAAATCGGTAACGCCAACTGTAATAGCGCCAGATTAAACGCCTCGTCATCCACCAGCAGAACTTTCTTTGCCTCAACTCTGTAATCAGCACTTGTCATGGCCATATCCTTATCGTTGCTGCCTGAAAGGTTGTAGCTGAAAATTCTGCCAGCGACAAGCTTAGAGCTACTTAAGCTCCTGAACCGCCAATAAAATACGTTTCGATGATATTGGATATGGCGTCCCAAGCTGTTGTGCGAACAATGACACTTTGAGCTCTTCAAGCATCCAGCGAATGTCCCTCACCGGCTCTGGCAGTGGTTTCCCGGCGAACTTGCCCAGTAATTGCTGATAAGCGTCAGCTGCTTTTTCATACTCATGCATCTGTAGCCGATCGCGTTGCGGATCAACCGGCAATTTTTCCAATCGTTTTTGTAGCGCCAACAAATAGCGTTTGACGTCATCAAGCCGAGTCGCACCAAATTCGCTGACAAAACCTTTAAATACCAAGGCATCCAGTTGTTGTTTGATGTCGGCGTTTGCATACGCGAGCGCCAGATCCATCCGCCCGCGCAGTTTTTTACTGATCTCGTGTCCCACGGTCAGGATTTGCTCCACCTGCATAGCTACCGCAAGCACGGTATCCCCGAGTTCCGCCCGCACCGCGTCACGTAGTTGTAAGTACTCCTGCTGATTGTGCGGCCAGGACTGTTGGCCGACCAAATGGTCAATGCCGGCAGCGATACAATCGTCAATCAGTTCCAGCACCTTGCCAAAGGGGTTGAAATAGAGCCCCAACTTGGCTTTGTTCGGCAGATTTTCCTGCAAATATTTTACCGGCGATGGCAGATTCAGTAGCATCAGGCGACGTAGCCCGAGCCGTGAATGTGCCGCCGCCTGCTCCGGGCTATCCAGCAGCTGGATCGCAACACTGTGTTTTTGATCAACCAGTGCCGGGAAAGCTTTGATTTCGTATCCAGCCTGCAACCGGACATACTCGCGTGGTAGCTCACCGAAGCTCCAGTCAGTCAGCTGTTGCTGTTCAATGCCCTGCTCAGCCACCAGACTCAGGGTTTCTTGCACCTGCCCCTGCAGTTGTTGTTTTAATAAAGCCAGCGAACGGTGCTGCGCAATCACCCCACCTTTGTCATCAGTCACCTTGAAATTCATTTTTAAATGCACAGGCAATTCGCTGAGTTCCCAGGCATCATCAGCGATGGTAATACCACTCATCCGTTTTAAACGTTGCGTAACAGTTGCCAATAAAGGTCCGTCTTCTGGTTTTATTGACTGCAGCAAGGCATCGGCATAATTGGGGGCTGGTACAAAATTGCGCCGGTACATTTTCGGCAGACACTTAATCAGCGCCACCAGTAATTCATGGCGCAAACCAGGGATCAACCAGTCAAATCCCTGCTCCTGCACCTGATTGAGTAAGGCAAGTGGAATACACAGACTAACGCCATCATCGGGCGCGCCCGGTGAGAAGTGATATTCAAGCGGCAACCGCAGATTGCCCTGGCGCCAGAACTCCGGATAACTGTCGTCAGTAATGTGCTCGGCATCATGGCGTTTGAGCATGTCCGGATCAAAGTTCAGAAACTTTGCATCTTGTTGCTTCTGTATTTTCCACCAGTGCTGGAACTCGATGCGATTGTTGGCGTGAACCGGTACTTTTTCCGCATAAAAAGCGACCAGCGTTTCTTCGTCGACCAGAATGTCACGCCGACGTGATTTGTCCTCGAGATCAGTTACTTCGTCAATCAGTCGGGCATTGTGCGCCAAAAATGGCTCATTCAGCCCCAGCTCCTGGTTGACCAACGCTTCACGGACAAAAATCTTATGACAAAGCTCTGGTTCGATTTTACTGTACTGCACCGCTCGTTTGCCGACGATGATCAGGCCATAGAGGGTCACTTGCTCAAACGCAATCACGGCACCGCGTTTTTTCTCCCAGTGCGGCTCACTATAACTGCGGCTGACCAGATGCTGAGCCAGCGGTTCAACCCATTCAGGTTCAATCTTTGCCACCGTTCTGGCATACAACTTACTGGTTTCAACTAACTCAGCGGTCATCACCCACTTCGGCTTGCGTTTAAACAAATGGCTGCCTGGGAAAACAAAAAACCGGCTTTGCCGCGCCCCGATATAATCCGCCTCACTGTCTTTAGACCCGATTTGTCCTAATAAACCCGTCAGGATCGCGGTATGAATGCTTTGGTAGTCTGCATCGCTGCCGTTTTTCTTCAGCGTTAGTTCTTCACAAACCTGTGACAGCTGTGCATACAGATCCTGCCACTCGCGGACACGTAAATAGTTCAGCAGTTCCTGTTTACATAACCGACGGAATTGATTGTTGGTCTGGCTGTCCTGCTGTTCCTGCAAATAACGCCATAGTTTCAACCAGCTGGCAAAATCTGAATCAGGATCAGCAAAACGACCATGTAATTCATCCGCTTTTTGTTTTTTATCCAGTGGCCGCTCGCGTGGGTCCTGAATCGATAACGCGGCTGTGATCACCAACAATTCATCCAGACAGTTGCGCTCAGCCCCGGCTAACACCATCCGCGCCAATCGCGGATCAATCGGCAGTCGGCTTAGTTGTTTGCCAAGCGGCGTCAGTTGCAGCCCTTGCTTGCGTTCAGACTTCAGCGCGCCGAGTTCATCAAGCAACCGCACGCCGTCGTTGATAAACCGGCTGTCTGGTTTTTGCAGAAACGGGAAATGCTGAATATCACCAAGGCCTAATGCCAACATCTGCATGATCACAGATGCGAGATTGGTGCGCAGGATCTCCGGATCAGTGAATTCATCCCGGTTATTAAAATCCTCTTCACTGTAGAGACGGATACAAATACCGGCAGCGACCCGGCCACAACGGCCTTTGCGCTGGTTAGCACTGGCCTGACTGATAGCCTCGATCGGCAATTGCTGTACTTTCGAGCGATAGCTATAGCGGGAGATCCTTGCTGTACCCGGATCTATCACGTAGCGGATCCCTGGTACAGTTAACGAAGTTTCGGCTACGTTGGTCGACAACACGATGCGCCGGCCTGCATGGCTTTGAAAAATACGGTTTTGCTCGGCAGCGCTTAACCTCGCGTACAGCGGCAATACTTCGGTGTGAGGCAGCTTTAGTTTTTCCAGTGCATCAGCAGTATCACGGATCTCGCGCTCACCATTTAAGAAAATCAGGATATCGCCCGGTGGCTCCCGATACAGTTCGTCAACGGCATCAAAGATGGCCTGCAACTGGTCGGCGTCTTTGTCATCCAGCTCCGTCGCGGGCCGGTAGCGCACTTCGACCGGATAAGTCCGGCCTGATACCTCCAGTACCGGCGCATTGGAAAAATGGCGGGAGAAACGCTGTGGATCAATGGTCGCGGAAGTAATAATCAGCTTCAAATCCGGTCGCTTTGGCAGCAACTGCTTAAAGTATCCGAGTAGAAAATCAATGTTCAGACTGCGCTCGTGCGCTTCATCGATGATGATGGTGTCGTATTGATTGAGGAACTTATCCTGCTGAATTTCTGCCAGTAAAATACCGTCAGTCATCAGCTTCACCAGCGTATTGCTGCCGGTGTGGTCGCCAAAGCGCACTTTGTAGCCAACCTGCTGGCCAAGCGGCACAGCAAGCTCGTCCGCCAAACGCTGGCCAACACTGCGTGCGGCGAGGCGTCTTGGCTGCGTATGGCCGATTAAACCTGCGACACCGCGTCCCAACTCCAGACAGATTTTCGGAATTTGTGTAGTTTTACCGGAGCCGGTCTCGCCGGCAATAATCACCACCTGATGTTTGGCGATGGCGGCTTTAATATCATCTTTACGGCCACTGACCGGCAACTCGGCCGGATAACTGACCGCAGGCATCGCCTGTGCTCTGCTCTGGCGTGCCTGTTGCGATGACATAATGTCTGCTTGTAATTGGGTATGACGTTTTGGATCTGCAGTCTTCGCCAGATCCCGGCACATCCGCCGCAAACGGAACTGATCTTTGAGCAGACAAAATGCCACAGCATCCGACAAGGCACTGACAGGTAATAGTTCAACAACCGGCGATAACTCAGACAAAACACAGCCCCCGCAAAAATAAGGCGGCTATGCTAGCACAAACTGGCACAAGCCGGCAGCGCCGGCGCACGTGTCAATCGGTAGTAAAGTCAGGGATTCAGCTGACTTTACGGTAGTGAGAGTGCAATTCCTGGTCGATAGCACGCAGCACGTCAGTGCGGCTGATCACCCCTTGCAACACGCCATTGTCATCTACAACCGGGTAAATTTTGGGTTTTAATCCGAGCATTAATTGCGCCAATTCGATAATGCCGCTGTTCATGTGCACCGTCAGTACATCTTTACGCATTAACTCACGAACATAAGCCAAACCTTCATCGTGGTAAGAGCTCAGCAGCATGCGCGCCAGACAATCCTGCTCAGACAAAAAACCAACAACTTTGTGTGCCGCATCGACCACAGGCCCGCCGAGCTGAGCCGCATCAGTCAGACGGTCGACGGCAGCTTCGAGCGTCATATCCTGATTAAACGTCACCGGATGGCGGTTCATGTGATCAGACACTTTTAATAAGTTCATGCATCCCTCCAAATCAAACTGCGGTTGAAACAAAGGGCTTTTGCTCACCCTTCAGCCCAAGCTTAGTGCAAATTCAGCAGGATGCGGTGATCCAGATCAATCTTTGAAAATGGCAATCTCAGCTTCTTTTCCTTGTTCACGCTTTGCCCGGTACATGCCTTCGGTGTTTAAATGCCAACTTAACGCCCCTTTCGTGTCAACAACAATAACGCCCCCCAGGCCGCCAACACCTTTTAGTTCCTGCATGACTTCGTCAGCTGCAACTGATGCTTTTTTACCTTGATAGCGCACCCGGGCACAAATATCTCCCGCGACCTGATAACGGATAAAAAATTCGCCGTGACCGGTAGCGGATACCGCGCAGCTGTGATTATCGGCAAAAGTACCAGCGCCAATCAGCGGCGCATCGCCAACCCGGCCAAAACGTTTAGCTGTCATGCCGCCAGTTGACGTTGCGGCAGACAACAGCCCATCCTTATCGATAGCGACGGCGCCAACGGTGCCGACGTTCCATTCCAGCGGAAACAATGGGCTTAGTCGCAGATTTGCCTGATGCGGCGTTTTAGTCAGCGCTTTGAGCGCTTTTTGCAATGCTTGATAACGAAACTCAGTGTCGAAATAGCGATTGTCGACCAATTCCAGCTGCTGCATTTTGGCGAACTGTTCAGCGCCCGAGCCCGTCAGTAGCACATGTTCCGAATGCTCCATCACTGCGCGGGCAAGCTTGATTGGATTTTTTACTGTTTTCACCCCAGCGACAGCGCCTGCAGCTCTGTTGTCTCCGCGCATAATGGCCGCGTCCAGTTCGTGTGTCCCCTCAAAGGTATAGACAGCTCCCTTACCGGCATTAAATAACGGTGAATCTTCCATGATCACCACAGCGGCACTGACAGCATCCAGACTGCTGCCGCCTTGCGCTAAAATCTGGTACCCCTGATCAACGGCGTGTTTTAGCGTCGATTCATAGGCTTTTTGCTGAGCAGGCGTCATACTTTCCCGTGAAATGGTGCCGGCGCCACCGTGGATCACAATGCCAACAGGTGCAGGCGCCGCCTGCGCCAGCGATAACAACAATAGATTGCCTGCAATAAAGACTGACGCTTGATGTTTCATAAATACGTTTCTCCACTATTAGTTGTGATTACCATACGCCTGCCTGCTCAGACTGTGACCTGGTCTTCGGACCAAATCACCGAAGGTTGCGCCAGATCAAGAGTTTAGAACTTGCCCTAGCCTACACTGCCTGTAGTCTATTAGTTGCAAAAGGAATATGAAATGAGCCTGGAAAAACATGATTTAGTGCACGAATTTCCTGAATATCGGGAAAAAATTCATCAACTGAAAATGACAGATCATCACTTTGCCCGTTTGTTTGCCGAATATCATGATGTTGACCACGAAGTGTTCCGGCTGGAACAAGGTGCCGAAACTGCATCCGGAGAGTATCTCGAACTGCGCAAAAAGGTCCGGCTTCAGTTAAAAGACCAGTTATTCAGAAGCCTGCAGCAGGCCTGAAGATAAAAACAGCAGCCTGTCGGCTGCTGTTATTTTTTGCAGTTCCCGGCGAGCTGAAAGCCTGCAGCAATCGCCTGTGCTTCAGTTGCAAATGGTTGTTGGTTTTCACGTTTTATTTGTGAATAGCCACTGCAATGAGGCAAATGATATTTTTTACTGTTTTTATTGCCGACCACAGCTGTTGACTGCGATGTCTGCACAGCAGCGTCTATCCGGTGCGCGTTCGCCATTGGTTCAGCATCCGGCACTTCGGGCTGCGCAGACAAATATCCGGGATACCAGCGTTTTTCACCGGTAACAAAATCATTAGGGTGCCCCATCAGTTGTGCGGTTCGCCGCATCAGCGCCATTTCACGCGCACTGACCGGGTCCTCCGTGTGCCAGCGTAAAAATAGTTTTTCTTCAGCTGCGCTTAACGCGAGTTGATACCGATCTGCCATGTAAAAATAAATCCGTGCAATGTCGCCACGCACTTCGGCTCTTGGCTCCGCCAGTTGTCGGCTAAAATCTATTCGTACCGGACAGGCACCATGCTGTGCCTGTACATTGGGTAATTCGGCGAATCTGAAATGAGCACGATCGCCATTAACTTCCCCAAGCGCCGGACGCAGATTAAACAAGTCGGCTTCTATCTGGCGGAATTTCTGGTCCGTGTCGCCACAATGCTCGCGTCCACCTTGTTTCCAACAGGCACGCGCTGCGCCAAATTGTTGTGCCGGCACGACGTGTTCCCACTCAACACGCTGAGCACGCGGACCGTTCTTGCGGATCTGATACCCACAAGATTTCAGGTCAATACGCCCTTTACCACTATTCCATTGGATCGGACAGTCGCAATAAAAATCAGTGTTTTCATCAGCGTAAATCCGCGCTGCCATGCGTTTTGCTGAGTCAAAGTCAGTAGGTGCAGCATGCACCAGCCCTGAAGCAATAAAAGTAACAACCAACATCAAAACAATTCGGAACAACACAAACAACCTCTTTACTTCTGTTTGCAGGGCAACCGCTCGCCAAGGCGCGCAGCATAACAGAAAGTTACGCCTTTTTAAGCCAGAGCCTTTGACTTATACTGCGGCGATTTTCGTTGTCGTATATTGGGTGCAAAGGAAGCTGATTTGAGCGCTGAAACGTTTTATTTTTACGACCTGGAAACCTGGGGAGCAGATCCGAAAAAGGACCGCATTTCCCAATTCGCGGGTCTTCGTACTAATCTGGACCTTGAGCCGCTTAGCGAGCCACAAATGGCGTACTGCCAGCTGTCGCCAGACTATTTACCTTCCCCGACAGCGACACTGATCACCGGGATCACGCCACAAAAATGTCAACGCGATGGATT